>SHYW01000165.1 GCA_009692615.1 Deltaproteobacteria bacterium
TGCTCTGCTTTTTCTTTCTCGCCCACGCCAAACTCGCAAACGTTGTCTGCTCCCCCACGCTCTTTCCTCCCGCCTCACCTTGTCGGTCTTTCTGCTCTTCGTTATTAGACGACTTGCTAGATGACTTGTTCAGAGATTCCTTAAGTAGCCGTTTCGTTCGATTCTGGATTCTTGCAAAAGTGAATTGACATAAGCTTTCGATCCGATATAAACAACCTATCGAAATTGGCTATGCAACGACAAGGGAGGGGCTATGAATAGACGGGATTTTCTACTACAAGGTCTGACGGTTTCCGCGGGTGTCGCGCTCGGCGGCTTGCCCAAATTTGCCGGCTTGGTTCACGCCGACGATCCAACCAAGTGGCGTACCTTTGAAGTGGTAACGACCATCGAAGTGAAAGACGCTTTGGGGGCGACGCGAGCGTGGGTGCCGGTGCCGCTATCCAGCCCGACGGATTATTTCAAGCGTGACCCCGATAGCTTCACGGGCAATTTCAAAGCCGCCCGCTCGGTGCAGTACGACAAGCACGGTACCGGAATGGTCTTCGCCGAATGGGCGCCGAGCGAAAAGGCTCCACAGCTCGAAGTCAAAAGCCGCTTCATGACTCGCGACCGAGCCATTGACGTGAACTCGAAACCTGCGGTGGCGGCGAAAGAAAATCCCGCGGTGCTCAATTATTTCCGCCAGCCCTCCAAGCTCATTCGTACCGATGGCGTCGTCGGTTCGACTTCGAAGAGCATCGTCATGGGTTTGAAGACCGACGTCGACAAGGCGAGAGCGATCTACGAATGGATCGTCGACAACACTTTTCGCGACGCCAAGGTGAAGGGCTGCGGCATCGGCGATATTTCGACCATGCTCGAAAGCGGCTATTTGGGCGGCAAGTGCGCCGATTTGAACGCGCTGTATGTCGGTCTGGCCCGCGCCGCCGGTTTGCCCGCGCGCGACATGTACGGCGTACGCTGCGCGGTGTCGTCGGAATTCAAAAGTCTCGGGCGTGCCGACGACATCACGGGCGCGCAGCATTGCCGCGCCGAAGTTTATCTCAATGGCTACGGCTGGACGCCGGTGGATCCCGCCGACGTTCGCAAAGTCGTGCTCGAAGAAAATTTACCCGGCGAGCAGCTGGCTTTGACCGATCCGAAGGTGAAGCGCGCGCGAGAAAAACTATTCGGCGCTTGGGAAATGAACTGGCTGCCGTACAACTACGGCCACGACATCAAGCTGCCCGGGTCAAAATTGCCGGAGATTGCATTCCTCATGTACCCGCAATTGGAGACCGCCAATGGCCGGCGCGACAGTTTGGATCCGGCGAATTTCAAATACACCATCAAGTCGAAAGAAATCGTTTAGTTCGAATTCGAAATGAGCGTTACCCAAGGCCTCCACAGCGATGTGGGGGCCTTGTTGTTTGTGGTGGGGAAGATTCTGGGACCTTCCGATTGTCCGTCATACCGGCGCAGGCCGGTATCCAGGAGAGGCGAGGGCAGGCGGGTCGCGACCGCCCCTACGCGATTTCGGAATGCTATCGGCTCAGTGCTTCTTGAATTACTCTGGCGACGTAGACGTGGGTGAGATGGGCGCGGTATTCGGACGAGCCGTTGATGTCTTCGATCACTTCGATGTTGCGCGTCGACTCGGCGGCGGCTGCTTCGATTGATTTCTGATCGAGTTTTATTCCAGTCAACATCTGCTCGCTGCGTTCCGGCCGATAGGCCTTGTCGGCGACTCCGGTGATACCAATGGCCGCGCGGCCGCATGTACCGGCGGCGTCAACCGCCAAACGCACGGCGACGCCGGTGACGGCGAAGCCGGATGAGCGCGGCGCAGCTTTCTGATAAGCCGTCTTGTCGCCACCGGTCAGCGGCACTTTTATACCCGTGACGATCTCGTCCGGTTCCAGCACACTCATCAGCAAGCCCAGAAAAAAATCGTCGCACGTCACCCAGCGCTCGCCGCTGGGGCCGAAGACGCGAATCTCGGCGTCCAATGCAATTACCGCCGCCGGCCAATCGCCGGCCGGATCGGCGTGGGCGATGCTGCCGCCGATGGTGCCGCGGTTGCGCACTTGCACGTCGGCGATGGTCGTCGCGGTTTGCGGCAGCAGCGCGCACTTGGCTTTGAGCAGATCGGAGTACTCAATCTGCTCGTGCGTGACCAGTGCGCCAACGATCAGATTGTTGCCGTCTTCCGTGATCGTATCCAATCCGGGGATGCGACCGATGTCGACCAAGTAAGCCGGTTTCGACAAACGCATCTTCATCAGTGGCAGCAAGCTTTGGCCGCCGGAAATAATTTTCACGTCATCTTTGTGCTCGGAAAGAAGTTTCACCGCGTCGGGCAATGAGCGGGGCGCAAAGTATTCGAACGAACCGGGTACCATGACTAAAAAGTCCTCCGCTCTTTTTCCGGATTGTGATTGATCAAGCGCCACACCGCCTCGGGCGTGATCGGCAGTTCGCAAACTTTCACGCCAAACGGTTGCAGCGCGTCTTCGACGGCGCTGGCGATGGCGGCGGGCGACGGGATCGCCGCGCCTTCGCCGGCGGCCTTTTGGCCGAGGGGCGTGAATGGCGACGGCGATGGCTGATGAATCACTTCGACGCGCGGTGTCTCTGCGGTGGAGCACTTACCGTAATCCAAATATGTGATCGTCAGCGGTTGGCCTTCCGGGCTGTACATGAAGCCTTCGCCGAGCGCGACGGCGATACCGTGTGCCGCCGAACCGTAAACTTGGCCGTTGACGACATCGGGATTGATCACCGTGCCGTTGTCGCCGACGATCAGATAGCGCAGCACATGGACCGAGCCGGTATTCTTATCGACTTCGACGATGGCCGCGTGGGCGCCGGCGGAAAAGGTAAACTGCGCGCGTACTCGACGATCGGCGCCGGGGACGATGTTCGGCTTGGCATGGGGAAACATGTAGTAGAAGGTCGCTTCCATTCCCGGTTCCATGTCGTCGGGAATCAGATGTTGGTTGTTGTAGGCGATGCGGCCTAACTCGGCAAAAGTAATTTGTTTCGCCGGTGCGCCGGGAACCTTGACCACGCTGTCTTCGATGATCAATTCGGATGGCTCAACTTTTAGATTGAATGCCGCGAGCCGTAAAATTTTCTCGCGCAGCTTGTTCGCCGCGCCGTGAATCGCGCCGATGTCGTAGAGATGGAAATTATTGCCGCTGTTGGCCGCGGCGACGCCCCAGGAGGACAGATCGCTGTCGAAAGGGATCGTGGTGCTGAATTTATCCGGCGTCGAGCCGAGAACATCGGCGGCAACTTGCGCGGTCGTAGTTTCATGCGCTTGGCCGCAGTTGGGCGAGCCCAAGTGGAGCGACAGGGTGCCGTTCTTTTCCAATTTGATCTTGGCGCCGTTGACGCCGCCGGAGCCGGGCGGTTCCTTCATCTCGGGAAAGATCGCCATGTCGCGGGCGGCGTTGCGTCCGCCGGGCTCGACGCCGATGACGACACCGATGCCGATCAGCTTGCCTTGCTCGCGCGCTTTCTTTTGCTCTTCGCGCAGCTTGTCGTAGTCGATTTTCTCCAACAGAGTTTTTAGTAGTCCGGGGTAATCGCCGCTGTCGTAGACGTTGCCGCTGATGGTGGTGTACGGCATCTCGCTCGCTTGGATCAAATTTTTTCGCCGCACTTCGATGGGACTTAGATTCAGCGCCTGAGCGACCCGGTCCATCATCCGTTCCCAGATGAAACACATGCCCGGCTTGCCGATGCCGCGGTTGGGAATGACCGGACATTTGTTGGTCACCACCGCGTTGCCTTCCATGTAGATGGCCGGCGTATTGTAGGTGTTCGACAGGTTGTTGAGCTTGTTGGTGAAGTGGATCGTCAGCGTGCTAATCGATCCGCCAACGTCGTCGTATTCTTTGAACTTGAGTCCCAACACCGTGCCGTCGTTCTTCACCGCCGCTTCGGCTTCCACTTCCTGGGCGCAGGCATGGCCGCCGGCCATCATATGTTCGGTGCGATCCTCGATCCACTTTACCGGCCGGCCGGTCTTCATCGCAAGCAAAGATACGAGAACGACGTACTTGCGGATCAAATGAATCTTCTGGCCGAAACCGCCGCCGACATCGGGAATGATCACGCGGATGTCTTGCAGGCCGAGCGCTTCGCGCAGGCCGTCGTAAATCACTTCCGGCACCTGCGCCGTGACCCAGACGGTTAACCGCTTACTGGCCGCATCGAACGAAGCAATGACGTTGAATGGTTCGAGCGGCGTCGAGCTGTAGCGATGAATTTTTAGATTTTCTTTGACCACACGATCGGCGGATTTAAACGCCGCATCGATGTCGCCGTATTGCAACGAACCTGTCCAAGCTAAGTTGCTGCCGAGCTCGTCGAACAAAGCCGCCGCCGATGGCTTGATCGCTTCATGAACGTCGACATTAGGCCGCAGCGGTTCGTAGTCAACTTGGATCAATTCGAGAGCATCTTCCGCCGTACCGCGATCCCAGGCCGCCACCGCGCCGATGGGTTCGCCGACATAGCGAACCTTGTCGACGGCGCCGGCATACTCGTCAATCGGTCTTTTCAAACCCGCGGCGTAGCGGCCCGGCTTGAACGGCTTGGTGAGTTTCTTGACATCGTCGGGTGTGATCACCGCGAAGACATTGGGATGGCTCAGCGCCTCGGAAGCATCGACGGAAAGTATTTTCGCATGGGCGTGGGGACTGCGCAGGATCATCGCTTGGAGCATGCCGGGCATGGTGAAATCGTCGGTGAACAGCCCGCGGCCGGTGACATGTCTGGGGCCTTCTTTGCTGCGACTACGAGCGCCTACGAATTTTTTGTCTGCCATAGTAATTTCAGTTTTGAGTTTTAAGTTCTTAGTTTTTAGTGGCTCGGAAGAGAAAACTAAAAACTAAACCCTCAAACCTTAGCACTCCTTTGTTTCTCAGCCGCGTCTTTAACCGCATCGACGATCTGCACATAGCCGGTGCACATGCAGAGATTGCCGGCCAACGCTTTGCGGATCTCGTCTTCGGATGGATTGGGGTTTTTCTGTAAGAGCGCGTGGCTGGTCATCACCATTCCAGGCGTGCAGTAGCCGCACTGAAAGGCGTAGTTGTTGACGAACGCCTCTTGCACAGGATTGAGCTCGCCGTCTTTGGCCAGCCCTTCGATTGTCGTGATCTCCCGCCCGTCCGCCTGCACCGCAAAGTGAAGGCAAGACTTCACGACTTTGCCATCGAGCAGAATCGAGCAAGCGCCGCACTCGCCGATCACACAGCCGACGTGAGTACCGGTCAGACCGATGGTTTCTCGCAGGAAATGAGCGAGCAATATGCGCGGTTCAACTTCATCTTCGTAGACCCGGCCGTTAATTGTCACACGAATCGTCTGTTTCATAAGGCGGAACAATATCTGTAGAGATTCGGTGAATCAAGCTTCGCGGTGATGGCGCGCGATACTTTCGCGCCGCGCTTAAACGGAGTGGAGTAATGTCAATGTGGTCAGTTAAGGACTTGGGGTCAGAAATCACAATCACTACAGTCTATCCGCCCCTCTCCGTCAGGCGCGCCGACCAGCGCGATAGTATCGTACTGATATTTGCTAGTTCGCTTACTGCCCAGCCATGCTCCCGCACCAGTAATGCGACAGTTATCATCGCGGCGAAACGTCTTTCGCCGTTGATTGCCCCGCGCGATGACGTGATAGAGCAGTCCGGGCGCGAAGACTCTGGGACGGCGGGCCATGAGAAGGGATTAACCGAAACAGGGGACCAATATCAAGACTGGAGTGATTGTTATGTCTGACCCCATACATTTATCATTCACCTCGGAAAGAGTTCGCCATTTATCGAGATCGTCCCGGACCATGGCAAGGTGAGTCATGCGCCAAAGATCACACATCGCGATTTCCACGCCGACAATAGTTGTGCTAACGTTGAAATCAGTGAAGCACTCGGCGAAATGAAACCCGGAGATCTATTGATTCACGGCTACGACCTGATGCGGGGCGCCGATACGAATCCGGCGGAACATGTCGGCTTCAAACGGTTTCATTGGTTGATCGCGTCAGCGTCACAAATGCCGACGCCAGGTCGTTATTATCTCGCTTGCGGACATACAAACCGTCTGCCAAAACAGCAAGCGCGGTTTCCAGTTCTCTTTGTGGAAACCGCCCGGGAAATTATGCCACTACAGGATTAAACTTGCTTCATCAGTGCGATCCTCAAACAGTGCCGAATGGCACGCGATAGTTTTTGTAACTAAACTCCCTTGGACGCTGCTCTGATGATTTTTCCGAAAGTGAAACTATTGACAACAAATATTGAAGTGGCTAGTCAGTTGTTGCTCTATCGTCGTGCCGTGAGTTAACTCGCCCGCAGATGATGGCAACGCTCCTCAGAAATAGGGATCACACTTGAAAGATAATCCATTCACTCCCAATCTGTGTTCAAAATGACCGATCGAACGTGCGTCGCCGCTATTATAGTGTGGCCGTTTATTTTTCTCTTCCCGTATACGTTTAACGATATCGGCAGTGGCAATGATTTCGGTCAGCTCTACTACGTTTACAAAGTGTATTTGCTCTCGATGTTGAACAGCGGCCATTTCCCGCTGTGGTCGCCGACCGAGGGCGGCGGTTACCCGTTTTTCTCGAGCCCTTTTGCCCAAGCGTTCTATCCGCTCAATCTGTTTTACTTCGCTTACTACAAACTCTTGGGCCGCTTTGCGCCCTGGGATTATCAAATCCTGACGATATTCGGAATCAGCATCTTCGGCTCGGGCTTGTTTCTCTGGCTGCGCCGGTTGGCCGTGGCCGCGCCGGTGGCGTTGGTGACCGTGATGATCTCAGTCATCAGCCTTAAGGTAACCGAGTTGCTGCGTTTGCCCAACGCGTTGCATTGTGCGGCATGGCTGCCGTGGCTTTTGTATGGCGCCACAGTTGCCACAGACTTAAGTAAAGTAAAGTTCGGAGCCACGGTGTTTGGCGCCGCCCTCGTGATGCTCCTCACAGCCGGATATCCTTATTACATTATCTACGCATTGCTCTTGATTCCCGCCTATGTTGTTGCGATGGCGTTGGCGCCGTCGCGTAATCTATTCATCGGCGAATCTCCAGAGAGTCCCAGCAGTTTTACTTGCTACGCGATTCACATCGGCGTCGCCGCGGGTTGCGCAGGTATCCTGACATTCCCATGGCTGCGTCATATGCAGACATTAATGGCGCAAACAGTGGATCGGGGCACACCCGACTTCCAATACGCGACGGGACATACATTTAGCCCGCTAAAAACACTCGGATCCTGGATCTTTCCACCCGTATCCAACATGGAAGGCTGGTACTACTTTGGAATGGCAACGACACTCGTCATTGGGTTCTATATATTTTCGGTTTCGGCGAATTTCGGCGTCACATCCCGCGAGCGCCGGCTTTCCATCATGCTTTTAGCGTGGCTTGCGTTTATCAACTATTTCTCTTGGGGCCGCGATTCGGCGTTGTTCACCTGGACTTGGCATCATCTCCCGGTGCTCAATCAAATGCGTGTATGGGGCCGAATGAACATCATTCAGGTGCCGATCATCGCAATGCTGCTGGCCATGGCGATCCACCATTTTCTGCATGCGATTTCTAGCCGCCAACTGATCGGCAGCCGCAAGGGCATTTGGGTAGTCGCCGAAGTCATCGTGTTAACGCTTGCGATCCTCAGAATTCAGCTATACCTGATTGAACAAGACTTGTTTGACATTTACTGGACAACTTATTTCAAGCACGCGGATCCCGGTTTTGGCAAAAGTACCAGCATTCACGTGACCTTAAAAGAATTTTTCGACGAGCGCTTTTTTGTCGTGACTACCGTCGCTATTGGCGCAGCGCTGGTCGGCTTCCTGCTCGTGGCACGCTGGGCACCACCGGCCAAGTTAGGGCCGATATTCCTAAGAAGCGTTCTTATGCTTTCGGTGGTTGAGATGTTTGTGATCAGCAACTATCAATGGCCATCCCCGCGTCACTTAGTTAAAAACCAAAATTTTAAGAGCGGAAATTATAATGTTCCTCAGCTTCTGGTGAGCGAGTTTTCACATCCAAGATCGCTGGCTTCGCCCATGATTATGACGAGCGATATGCATGGGTATAATGTCGGGCTTACTCCCAGTTGGGGCTTCAAGCGGCACGCGGACCCTTATCTTAGATATTTGAATCACAATGGCGAATGGCAGCCGGGAGTCACCTCGAACGAACGCACCGCGGTCGAGCGATTCTACGGCGCCGACCAGAAGGCGCAACGGCTGTTTTTCAGCACGCGCATCGATCAAAAAACCGTGGTAGATTTCATGAAGGATGTTGACGCCACCGAGCCGTTGGCCAAACCGACGACACAGATGGATTTTTACAACGGCGATGAATTACGTTTGACTGTCAATCTGCG
>SHYW01000166.1 GCA_009692615.1 Deltaproteobacteria bacterium
AGGGCACCTCTTAAAACTCGGTTGTGAAGTTGTTGTTAGTCTTTGCACAAGATTTGTCTTCACAAAATAAGCCGATGCACGTCCCGAGGCGGCAATCGATCTATTCTGACGCTCAGTTTGGCTGGCTTGCGTTCGTTTTGCGGCATTTTCACTCCCGCCATCGTACGTCCGGTACTTTTGGCCGACCTCTCCCTAGCTTGTTCGGCCAAACCGTATAAGCTGCTCGAACCGAAACATGTTGTAGGTCAGGTTGATCAGTCCGATAATCCCCGCCGCTCTTATCGTTCCGATGGATCGGATGAACGATCCGCCAAGACTGTTCTCGATAAAACCGAACACATGCTCGACCCGTACGCGCACTTTGGACTTCTCCCGATTGCGTTCTTTCTCTTCATCGGTGAGCGGTTTATTTCGGTACGCGCGTTGATGAATCTGGTTCTCCACGCCGATCTTTTCAAGAGCCTTGGCAATCGGTTCTCCCGCATAGGCGCTGTCGGCGTAAAGCGGTTTGCCTTTGTCGCTTTCCCCCATCAACGGTTCGGTCTGTTGCGAATCGTGAACGCTGGCAGCGCTTACCGTGTACTCGGTGATGATCTTGCTTTTCTCATCGACTTTGACGTGATCCTTGTAGCCAAAATGACTCTCGCCGTTTTTCTTGGTCCACCGTGCGTCGGTATCTTTTTGCGCGATCTTAGGAGCGTTCTCTTCGCTCTGCCAATCCTGTGGAATCCCATCCGTTTTAATAGTCGCGTTTTCCTCTCGACTGTTGCGCTGGCGCGGCACATCGACAAAACTGGCGTCGATGATCGATCCCTGGTTCAGGATCAATCCCTGTTCTCTCAGATGGTCCCTAAACGTATCGAACAAGGGCTCCACCACGCCGCCCTGAGAGAGCGCGTTGCGAAACGCCCATACCGTCTTTTCGTCGGGTACGTCGTCGGCCAGCGTGATAGCGAGAAAATTCTGCACCGATAAGCGATCTTTGATCCAAAACTCAACATCGGCATCTGAAAGGTTATAGATTCGCTGGACGATGAGTATCTTGAACATGAAGACGAGATCGAACGGTGGCCGGCCACCGGGACCTTTGGCTTGTTTAGCGAAGCTCTTTTCAAGGATGGGACGAAACAACTCCCATTGCATCACCGTGTTCAGCCGCTTGAGGGGATCGCGGTGTTTGACCAACTCAGCCCGTCGGTATTCTTCGTCGAAAAAACCCTTCTCTTTCTTTCGTCTTGTCTGTTTACTCATCCGGCTCCTCACTTCACGATTGTTGCGCTTCACCTACTATGAAAAACCAAATCGCAATCTTGTCAACTCTGCCGCCCAAAATAGGTCGAGTTTCTAGAGGTACCCTAAAGTCTTTCCGCTGTGACGTTGTCAAACAACCAGAGGGCAGGCAGCGATCGGAGATTGATCGAGAGGCGGATGCGTTTTCGTGGGGACCACTCTCGCCTTTCTCGATGCTGCGTACGCCGTTTAGAGGTTCGATCCCCAATTTACCCACTGGTTATAATCACGCCACATTCTTCGCAGCGATACCGAACCACATTGCCACCAGCTGTCGCTACTGTTTCGAAGTCGTAGCGCTTCGTACCACTGCTGTCGAAACATTCGGGACAATAACCATCGCCCAATTCGTCGGCGGACAGGGTCAGATGACAATGCTTGCAGCGCACCGTGCTTTTGCGCTCCGGGATCAGTTCGAGAGTTGAATGTTTGCACGAAGCCATTGGTCTGCGTTGATTAATTATTCGTACTTGAAGTCGTCGACTCCAGCTCTTGCCAGCGGCCGTAGCAGGCTTCGAGTTCGATTTTCACCGCTTCGATTCGCTCCATGGTTGTCGTGATTCTGTCACTGCCCTGGCGATAAAAATTCGCTTCGCCCATGCGCGCGTGCAATTCGCTCTGCTCGCTTTCCAGCGCTTCGATCTTGCCGGGCAGCGCTTCCAGCTCACGTTGCTCCTTGTAGCTGAGCTTGCGCGGCTTGTCGCTGGTATTGCCATTTATCGCCGGTGTTCGCACAGACGGCTTTTTTACGTCGACGCTGGGTTCGGGAATCTGCCGCTGATAGCGCTCCCAGTCTTCGTAGCCGCCGGCGTATTCGTTAAAAGTCCCGTCGCCTTCGAAGACCAGCGTGCTGGTGACGACGTTGTCGAGAAAAGTTCGGTCATGGCTGACTAGCAGCAGCGTTCCTTCGTATTCAGATAACAGCTCTTCCAATAGTTCCAAGGTGTCGACGTCCAAATCGTTGGTCGGTTCGTCGAGCACCATCATGTTCGCCGACTGGGTAAAAATCTTCGCCAGCAACAAACGATTGCGCTCGCCACCCGACAGCGCGTTGACCGGTGAGTCGATGCGCTGGGGCGGAAAGAGAAAGTCTTTGAGATAGCCGATCACATGGCGTGAGCCGCCGCGCACCGTCACGAAATCCGAGTCGCTGAGATTTTCTCGGACCGTTTTCTCACCGTCGAGCAGCCGGCGATGCTGATCGAAGTAGGCAACCTGCAAGCGCGTGCCGAGCACCACGTCGCCGCTGCTCGGCTCCAATTCGCCGAGGATCAATCTTAGCAGCGTGCTTTTGCCCGAACCGTTGGGACCGATGATGCCGACGCGGTCGCCGCGATGAATTCGCGTCGAAAGTCCGCGGATGATGCTCTTGTCAGCGTAGCTAAAACACACGTTGCGCAAATCGACCACTAGCTTACCGGAGGCGGCGCCGGCGTCGATGCTGAAGCGCGCTTTGCCTTGGGCGTCGAGGCGTTGCGCTTTTTCTTTGCGCAGCGCTTGGAGCTCGCGCACCCGGCCTTCGTTGCGCGTGCGCCGCGCCTTAACGCCGCGGCGAATCCAGACTTCTTCTTCGGCGAGCTTCTTGTCGAACTTCGCCGACGCCCGCTCTTCGATTTCCAGCAATTCGTCTTTCTTCTGCAGATAGCGATCGAAGTCGCCGGGGAACGACGTGAGTTTACCGCGATCCAGCTCGACGATACGCGTCGCCAACCGGCGCACGAAGGTGCGATCATGGGTGATGAACATGAGCGCGCCTGGAAAATTCAGCAGATATTTTTCCAGCCAAGTGATCGCGTTGATATCGAGATGGTTGGTCGGCTCGTCGAGCAGCAGTAAATCCGGCTCGCTCACCAACGCCCGCGCCAACATCACTTGGCGCCGAATGCCGCCGGAACAATCAGCCAGGCGCTTGTCTTCGAGCAGATTCAAGCGCGTGAGGACGGTTTCGACTTTCTGATTGATGTTCCAGCCGTCGAGCGTTTCGATGCGGTTTTGCAGCTGGGCCAATTGACGCAGCGAATCGTCGCTGGCCAATTCGGGATGAACAGTTAGATTGTGATATTCAGCCAACAGCGAACCCAACTCGCCTAGGCCGGCGGCCACCACCTGGAAAATCGTTTGATCGGTGTCCGGCGGCACCTCCTGTTCGAGATGGGCGATGCGCATGGTGTCGCCGTGCCAAGCATCGCCTTCGTCCGGTATCAAGGCGCCAGTTATGATGCGAAACAGCGTCGTCTTTCCCTCGCCGTTGCGGCCGATGAGACAAACCCGCTCGCCGGCGTCGATCTGAAACTCGGCGTGATCGAGCAACGGTACATGGCCGTAGGCGTGGGAAATATTATCGAGATGAAGTATCGACATCGAGACTTGGCGTGCACCTAACCAGGAGAAAAATTCGAATGAACGATATTACCCTAGTTTAAGGCCGAGACAAAACCGGGGCATTCGGTAGAGCTTTAGCGCAGGATCTCGTCGATCAAAGAATTGTCGAAGAACTCCTTGGCGTCAGAGCTCTTGGCTTTGGGATGGTCGAGGTAACGCAGCAGGTTGGCGTAGCTACGTTCGTCGACGCGCAGGGTTGGTGGAAACTGTTCGCGGTAAAACTCGAAGGACGCTTGGAGGATCGCCTCGTCATTGACGCGGGCATACTTGCGCATGACTTTCTTGCTCGCTGCGCCGTCTTTTTTTGCCAATGCCAATCCCTCGCTGAAAGCGCGCAGGAAATTTACCGCCAGCTCGCGAGTTTTGGCGCCCTTCAACCACGACTCGCGGCTACCGATGGCGACGTTAGGAAATAATCCGTATTCGCTTTTGCCTAATTGGCTGAGCTGCTTGAAGCCGGCCTGTAAAGCGAGTTGATTTGCCGGATAGCCCAAAATGGCGCAGTCGACTTTCTTGCCAAGCAACGCGGCCAGCGCTTCGGCATTGCCGCCGGTTTGAATAAACAGCGCGTCATTGGGCCGCAGCCCGGCCAATCTCAGCATCATCAAGGCGGCAAAGTGCGTTGTCGTGCCGAAGCGGCTGACCGCGATGGTCTTGCCTTTGATATCGGCCGGCGTTTTGATCTCAGGTTTGGCGTAGCCGTCGGTGGTCATGACGCCGCCATGGGCACCGATGGTGATCAAATCGCCGCCGGCGAAACGATTGAGCACGACACCGCCGCCGCCGATCAGGCCGATGTCGTATTGCTTGGCCGCCATCGCTTGGACGATGGTGCTGGAACCGCCGACAAACAGCGGCGTCACTTCCAGGCCGTATTTTTGAAACAACTTTTCTTCAACAGCGATCCAGAACGGCACGGTACCGCCGCCGATGGGAGAAAACGGCACGATCAGCTTGTGCAGCTCCTGGCCATGGGCTACGCCGGCGGCGAAGAAAATAAAAAGTGCGATTCGCCGGATCATCGCGGTCGTATCACAGCGGACTCTTGCCCCACAGCTTGGTAAAGAAACCTTCGTCGAGCAGTTCTTGAGTTAAACTGTTGTCGAAGAACTGTTGCGGCTTGGCTTGTTTGGCTTTGGGATTGGTGCGTCCGATTTCATTGAGCGTCACTTGGAAACCGGCGGCTTTGACAAACGGGACTTTTTCCATGAACTCATGGCCGTACTTGATGCTGCCGTCGAGGATTTTTGGATCGTTGATCTTAGTATACTTCGCGAAGATGGCTCTGGTCTCAGCCGGGCGATTGTAAAAAAAATGCACCGCCTTGCCATAGGCGCGCAAGAAAGCTTTGGCCTGCGGCCGCTTGTCTTTGAGGAAACGCTTGGTGGTTGTCAGGGTCAAGTGAACGAACGGAATTTCGTCCTTGGCAAGATTGGCCAGCACCTTTGCTCCTCCCTGTTCGGCGATATGGACCATCGGATAAGACATCGGTGCGGCGACGATGATCTTTTTGGAGAGCGCCGCGGCGATCTCCGGCATACCCCCTATTTGAATAAAGGCCACGTCCTTATGGGCTTCGAGTCCGTGCTTACCAAGAAACATGCGCATGCCGAAATCGGTGGCCGCGCCAAAACGAGAGACGCCGACAGTTTTTCCCCTGAGGTCACTTACGGTTTTTATCTCCGGCGCAGCCATTACGTAAAAGGGCACGATATTAACCGTGGCGCCGATGGCGACCAAATCGGCGCCCTGAAGTCCGGAATCGGCGATCACTTGACTATTTTGCGCGCTGATAACGATGTCACCCGCCAGCGTTGCTTTGGCGGCAATGGGCGAACTCGCGATGTAGATAGTATCGACGTCCAACCCTTCTTCTCTGTAGAACCCGGCGTCGTTCATGATCCAGAACGGCGCATTGAAAGCGCTCACCGCGGTCCAAGCGATGACCAGCTTCTGCGCTTGCGTCGGCGATAAGTTCACTATAAGCACGAAGAGTGCAGTGGCGCATCCCAAAACGAAACCACGAACACGAATTTCTTTCACGGCGCCCTCCCCCAAAGTTTCACAAAGAACCCTTCATCGATCAGTTCCTGCACCAAGCTATTATCGTAGAACTGTTCCGGTTTGGCGCTTTTCGCCTTGGGATTTTTCTTCGCAATGTCGTCCAGCGTCACTTGAAAACCGGCGGGTTTCACCAGGGGGACTTTCTCGATGAAATCGTAGCCGTAGAGCAGACTGCCGTCGAGCATGCCTTGATCTTTGATCTTGGTGTATTTGGTAAAGATCGCTTTGGTCTCTTCCTTCTTGGTGTGCATGAAGTGCACGGCACGGCCGTAGGCACGCAGATAAGCTTTGGCTTGAGCGCGCCGCTCGCGGATAAATTTACGCGTGGTGGTCACGCCGACGTGGAGGAACGGAATATTTTCTTTCGCTAGATTGGCCAAAATATGCGCCCCGCCCTGTTGCGCGACATAGGCCATGGGCTGGGAAAATGCCGAAGCATGCACGGTACGTTTGCCCATCGCCGCGGCGATCTCGGGCAGCCCGCCGATCTGAATCAGCGGCACATCTTTCACCGGCTCCAAGCCATACTTGGTCAAGAACATGCGCATGCCGACATCGCCGGACGAGCCGAAACGCGTGACGCCGACGGTTTTACCTCTCAAATCGGCGATAGTTTTGATTTCCGGTGTGGCCATGATGTAAAACGCCACGACGTTGGTGATGCCGCCCATCGCCACCAAATCGCCGCCTTGCAAACCGACATCGGCGATCACCTGGCCGTTGGCCGGAGAGATCATCACCTCGCCGGCAAGCGTCGCCTGGGCCACGGTGGACGAACTGGGAATATAAACTAGCTCGGTATCGATCCCCTCTTGTTTGGCGAATCCGGCATCCTGAATGATCCAGAAGGTCGCGTTGAGCGCGCTGATCGATGAATAAGCCTGCACGAACTTCTGCGCCAGCGCGGCGCTCGGCAACCACAGCAGCGAGAGCGTGACCAAAATTTTCGCGATTCGATTCGTCATATCCGTCCTATCCGACCGATCCGTCCGATTCTTTCCAGCAGTGGTACCGGCAGCTCACTCGGCTGTCAAGCCGCACACTTTTCTCTTGCAACCCAAAGAGAGCTGTCCTATGTTCCGGCTGAAACGGCCTTGACCCTCTATCGGTTCATCCCCGCGCGTGCGGGGAACACGAAACGTCTCTCAGCGAGAAATCGCCGACGCGCGGTTCATCCCCGCGCGTGCGGGGAACACTTGTGATTTTTGACTGTGCGATTAGCGATGGGCGGTTCATCCCCGCGCGTGCGGGGAACACGGCAAGCTCGGCCTGGGTCCAGCCACGTTTTTCGGTTCATCCCCGCGCGTGCGGGGAACACCCAAAGAAGGAAACTGCGCAAGCGCTTTGTTGCGGTTCATCCCCGCGCGTGCGGGGAACACTTAAACGGCGACCAGCGAGTGACAACCACGAGCGGTTCATCCCCGCGCGTGCGGGGAACACGAGGCCAGCAATTTTCTATCGGTTGGTGTCGGCGGTTCATCCCCGCGCGTGCGGGGAACACTTAGGAGCGTTATGAGCGAAGATAAACTCTGCCGGTTCATCCCCGCGCGTGCGGGGAACACACATTGGTTTTGCTTGGTCGACCCGCTCCAACCGGTTCATCCCCGCGCGTGCGGGGAACACAGCGCCGCCGATAACGGTAACGGCAATCAAACCGGTTCATCCCCGCGCGTGCGGGGAACACAATTGTCTCTATACGATGATACCTCATCACGGCGGTTCATCCCCGCGCGTGCGGGGAACACGCCGTCCTTCACACCGACACCGCCCAAATAAACGGTTCATCCCCGCGCGTGCGGGGAACACTCCCAGCCAGTTTTGCGCGCAAGCTCCTGCTGCGGTTCATCCCCGCGCGTGCGGGGAACACTGCGGCCAGACCGGTCACGCCGGCAACTACCCCGGTTCATCCCCGCGCGTGCGGGGAACACGGCACGCCCTGCGCATGGAGCTTCTTGACGATCCCCTTGCGCGAAAGGCTCATGGCTCGCAGGTACCACTGCTTTGCGTGCGCGAAGTCTGGTGTTGCATCGGGTTTAAATTCATCATCAGGCCACAACGGGATGACGACAACCGAGTCCTCACCTAGCCGGGTCTGGGCCATCAGAGTGCGGTGCACTCCGGGTTCATCCTCGTCGTAAAGAACAAACCTTGCCGGGTCATTCCAAGAGGAATCGTCCGGCAGGCCAATAATCGCCTGATGCGCCTGTCCGTGTAGTGCAATTATTTTTCCGTCACTGTTCAACAAAGCTTTGTCGAGCCGATCTCGTAGTGAGTCTGGCGCGTCCACTTGTTCCTCGTAGACTGCTTGCACCAAGGTGTCGATCTCGTCTGGGATCTTTAGATCTTGTCTCGTGTGCAACAAGCTCCATGTACGTAGCAATATATCTTCGCGGTACACAGCGCCCCACCAAAGAGGTTTTCCAAATGTGACGGGCTCGTCGCCCGCAAGCCCCGCGACTAAAAGTGTCGGCTGGGTGTTGGCGCTGACGCCGATTTGACCCAACCTGCTGATTTTGACTGCCCCATCGTCAACCTCTGAAAACCCATAACCATCAACAGTTTGTAGAGCATCCAAGGGGGTCATTGAATTCCGGCACGCTGGGTCAATTTGGCGTCAGCGCC
>SHYW01000167.1 GCA_009692615.1 Deltaproteobacteria bacterium
GATCAGCCGGGTCAACAATGCCGACTGATCGGAACTGCCCGAGCCGCCGCACTTGGGCACGTCCTTCGACTTGATGATGTCGTCGATGGATTTGTACGGCGAGTCGGCGCGGATGTAGAACATCATCTGGCCTTTTTCCTGGGAGCCCAACCAATTGAACTTGCGCACATCAAATTTGGCCTCGGGCCGGCCGGTCAATTGCTCCAGATACAGATGCGTCTGAAACATGCCGATGGTCAGTCCATCCGATTTGGCGATGCCGTAAAGATAGTTCGCCGCGACAATCGAGCCGCCGCCCGGCATGTTCTGCACCAACATGTTAGGATTGCCAGGAATATATTTCCCCATGGTCCGAGCGAATAGCCTCGCCCACAAATCATAAAGCCCACCCGGCGCCGAGCCGACGACTACAGTGATCGTCTTGCCGTTGTAAAAATTGGCCTGTGCGTGACTATCGGCATTGACGCCGAAAAGAAAAACCGGAGCCGTAGCCACGCCGGCTAAGCGAATTACTTTGAGAAAGGTCCGAAGAATCCGATCACCCATCACTCCAACACTCCATCGCTCCAATTTCCCTAATTTTTCCACGCCACCGGTCTGAGTACTTTTCCCGGATACACCCCGGTGGGCGCGCCGTTTTCGATGACCAGTTCGCCGTTCACCACGGTATAAGGCACGCCGACCGCGCGTTGAATCATCCGGGTTTCATTGGCGGGCAAGTCTTGGACGTACTCGGGCTCCTGCGTGTTGATCGTTGCCGGATCGAAGACCGCAATGTCGGCGGCCATGCCGGGGCGTAGCAAGCCGCGGTCGCCGAGACCGAAAATCGACGCCACGCGGAAAGTTAATTTCGCCACCGCTTCTTCCAGCGGCATGATGCCGTGATCGCGCACCCAGCGGCCGAGAAACGCCGTCGCGTAACCGAAGCGCGCATCGTAGCCCATATGCGCGCCGGCGTCGGACTGGCCGACGACCACCGAGGGATGTTTAAGAATCTCGCACACCGCCTTGGGATCGCCTTGAGTCGTGATATGAGAAAAGCGGGTTTCGAGATTCTCCTCCAGAGATAAGTCGAGGAAACAATCCAAACCCTCTTTGCCTTGCAACTTGGCGACCGCTTCGACCGTTTTCCGTTCGAAGGATTTATTTTTCGCCAGCTTCACCTGATCGACGTTGACCACATCCCAGCGGCGCGGGAACACCGACGCCGATTTATCTTCAATCGCTTCGGCGCGCAGTTTTTTTCGGCAGTCGGCGTCGCCGAACATCTGCTTACGCACTTCCACCGGGCTAAACATCGCGCTCTTCCAGGTGGGAAATTCGTCGAAGCACTGGGCGTCGAGCAAGCTGTAGCGCATTTCAAAAGGTTTCGCCTGGGTCATGGCATAGATCGGCAGGCCTTCTTCCTGAAAAAATTTCGCCGTCTCAGCCAACATGCCGCGCCAATTATCCGGCCGCGTCCAGCTATGGGAAATACTCTGCCACAACACCGGCCGGCCGGTGCGCCGTGCCAACCCGGCGGCATACTCGATTCGCCCGCTCGCGCCGGTGCCGCCGCCGCTCAGTTGCACGACGCCGGCGTTCATTTCGCCCAACACATCTAACAAGGAATTTAATTCTTGATCCGACGCCAGCCGGCTCGCCACCGGTTTTAAGTCTTCGCGGATATGGCGCGGATTCTGATTGGTCGAAAAACCCACCGCGCCGGCTTCCATGCCCAGCCGCACCAATTGTTTCATCTTGGCAACTTCATCCGGCGTCGCTTGGCGCTCGACGGCGTCTTCGCCCATGACGTAATGGCGCACCGCGATGTGGCCGACCAAAGCGGCGGCATTGATACCCAAACGCGCGCCGAGCGCCGTGAGATACTCAGCCGTGGAAGTCCACTGCCATTGAATCCCTTCTTCGAGCACGCGTCGGCTGATCGCTTCGACGCGGACGAAACTTTTTACCACCGAGTCGCGATTTTCCACCTGCGCCGGAGCGAGACTCAAACCGCAGTTACCGATCACCACGGATGTCACGCCGTGAAAGCAAGACGACGTGCCCATGGGGTCCCAAAAAAGTTGCGCGTCCAAATGAGTGTGCGGATCGATAAAACCCGGCGACACCGCCAAGCCGTCGACCTTGAGCGTGCGCTTGGCGCCCGAGTTCAATCGTCCGATGTCGACAATCTTGCCGTTGGCAATGCCGACATCGCCATGGAAACTCGGCAACCCCGAACCGTCATAAATCCGTCCGCCTTTAAGCAAGAGATCGTACATCGCGCACTCCTTTCACTGGTGGAAACTATTTGATCGTTTGGCTGCTCAACTGCGGCTCGTACAACATTTGAATGACGATGCCATCGGGATCGGCGCAGTAAAACGACGCGCTGCCGTCGCGATGGAGCTTGAATGGGTGGACGATCTTCACGCCCTGGGAAGTGAATGCCGCTTCCAGTTCGCGCACCCGTTCGACGCTGTCGACGATGAAACCAAAATGATCGAGCTGGCGCTCCTCAGCACCCTTGGCAAACTGCTCGGTAATTTGGTGAATCGCCAGGTTGTCCGACCCGGACGAGAGATAAACGTTGTGCGAATCGGGTTCCCAGACGACATCCATGCCGAGAATATTTTGATAGAACTGTTTTGACCGCGCCACATCGCTAACCTTGATCGCGATATGGCGCATACCTTTTAATCCCGCAACGCGACCCATGGCCGGACTATACCACAACGAAGAAGAATTACAGGCGAAAACGTCTCTTAGACGGCACGCGCTCCTAGCGAATCTCGCTAATATATGTTTTATAGAAAGCTCCGGCACAATTTTAATTACGATCATGGCCAAGCGCAGTAAACTCAGCCGCACCACCCATCCGCATCTCGGCATTTTGACCGATATCAGCACGTTGGTCACTCATTCCCACGATCTCCAAGAAACCCTCGACAACATTGTCGCCACGGTGGGGGACCGGATGCAGACCGAAGTCTGTTCACTGTATATTTACGATCGTGAGAAGCGCCGCCTCACACTGTGTGCCACCATGGGTCTCGATCCAGAATCCATCGGCAAGGTCTCCATGGCCGTCGCCGAAGGGCTCACCGGCATGGTCATCGAGCGCATGAAGCCGGTGATGGTGGTCGACGCGCTCAAACACCCGCGTTACAAATACTTTCCTGAGACCCATGAAGAACACTTTCACTCGTTCCTCGGCGTGCCGCTGATCGAGAAAAAGCAGCCCCTCGGCGTCTTAGTCGTGCAAACCTCCCGGCGGCGGGAATTTTCCCGGGACGAAATCAGCCTGCTGAAAAATATTTCGGCCCATGCATCGAGTATCATTGTGCAAGCCCGCCTCGCCGAGACCCTCAAAAACAAGGAAGAAGAACAAAAAGAATTTCAAAAGCATATGAACGTGGCGATGCGCAAGCTGCGTTCCTATGAAGGCGGCCGGCGCGAGCGCGCAAAGAAAACCAAACAGCACTGGCGTGGCCGGTTAGACGGACTGGCGGCGTCGCCGGGATTCGGCCGCGGTAAAGCGTTCGTGCTCGAACCGCGCCTGGACTTGAGTACGATTCCGAAGAAAAAAAGCCGCAGACCGCAGCATGAAATCGAGCGCTTCCGCGGCGCGGTGGAACGCGGCATCGAACAGATCGGCGTGATCAAAAACCGCATGAGCCATCTGATCTCCGCCGAAGAAGTGGCGATCTTCGATGTCTACCGCTTGATCCTCGAAGATCCGGATATCATCCACCAGATCGAGCAACAGATCCGCAAAGAAGGCTTTACTGCCGAGTATGCCGTGCGGCGGGTTTTCGAACGCTACATGGAGTCCATCGCCAAGAGCGAAGACAGTTACTTTCGCGAACGCACTACCGACGTCAAAGACGCAGCGCAGCGCTTGTTGGAAAATCTCTCCGGCACCGCCGGGCAACAATACGAGATTCCGGCCGATGCGGTGTTAGTGGCTCAGGATCTTTCGCCCGCCGACCTGAGTTTGCTCGAAGGTGACAAGTTCAAAGGCATCGTCTTGTCCACTGGCGGAGTCACCTCCCACGCTTCGATTTTGGCGAAGTCCTTCGAAATTCCGAGCGTGGTCGGCGTCGAAGGATTGATGGACGATGTGCACCAAGGGGATTTGTTGATCATCGATGGCAACTCCGGCGGCGTCCACGTCAATCCCAACCCAGAAGTCATTCGCGAGTACGACCGCTTGGAGCGCGACTATGCCGATTTGAATCGCGAGTTGGGCGAGCTCAAAGACCTGCCGGCGGAAACCACCGACGGCCATCGAGTCGCGCTTTACGCCAACATCGGTCTCTTGAGCGATGTCGCCTTCGCGAACTTGCACGGTGCACAGGGAGTCGGGCTCTACCGGACCGAGATCCCGTTCTTGTCGCACCGCGATTTTCCCAGCGAAGAAGAACAATACGCGCTCTACAAGCGCGTCGTCGAAGGTATGGCCGGCAAGCCGGTGACGATTCGTACCCTGGATATCGGCGCGGATAAATATCCGACCTACATGCGCAGTGTCGCCACCGAACCGAATCCATTTTTGGGCTGGCGGTCAATTCGCATTTCGCTGGAGGTCGAAGAAATATTCAAGACCCAGCTGCGGGCGATTCTCCGGGTCGGCGACCTCGGCCGGGTGCGCCTACTCGTGCCGATGATTTCCAGTCTGGAGGAAATTCACAAGGTTAAAGAGCTGCTCGCCGAGGCCAGACACGAACTGGAGCGCGAAGGCACGCCCTACGACCGGCAGATGGAATTGGGCATCATGGTCGAGGTGCCGGCTGCGGTCCAACTCGCCGAGCGTTTCTTGCGCGAAGTAGATTTTTTGAGCATCGGCACCAACGATTTGATCCAATATCTGTTGGCGGTCGACCGCAGCAATCGTAAAGTTGCCAGTTTGTACGAGCCGCTTCACCCGGCGGTGCTTTCAGCGCTGAACCAGACGATGGAAGCCGGCAAGCGAGTCGGCAAGCGAGTCGGCATGTGCGGTGAAATGGCCGCCGATCCGCTCTGCGCGCTGTTGCTTCTCGGCATGGGCCTCGAAGAGTTCAGCATGGGATCGCTGTACATTCCGGTGATCAAGAAAGCTCTGCGCTCGACCAGTTACCAAACCGCCAAAAACACCGCGCAGATCGTTCTCGGCATGGACTCGGTGGGAGAGATCAAGCGCTATCTTTTCGAACAAATCCGCCAGCTCGGCATGGTCGAACTTTTGGAAATGTATCACTGATCGCGCCGGTGCTTGCTTTCTGAAATCTGAAACGGTATAAGTTAGTTCGAACGATCGTTCGAATATAGACCGAAAGGATTTTCCATGAGCAAAATCTCAACCTTTGAAGATTGGATCGATTATTTCCGCCAGTGGCAAAAGGACATCGGCTACGACGCGGCGCTACTCGGCAACTATAAATTTGAAACCAAGCTCGGCGAGATTCATGCGCCGGAAGTCGAGTTCGGCGATTTCAAAGGCCAGCAGAAATGGCAACGTGTCACGCAAATCCCCAATCAGTCGATCCGCGACGCCTTGATGAATTTGATCGTCTACCAAGGCGACACCGAATTCGCCTCGGTGGAACAACAGAAAAACCTGCTCGACACCGCGCCGACGGAATATGACCGCCAAGCATTGATCCGCGTCAACAGTGAAGAGATGCGCCACGGCTGGCAGATGTGTTACCTGCTGGTAAATTACTTTGGCGACTCAGGCAAGCTCGAAGCACGCAAGCTTTTGGAGCGGCGCGCCTTCCGCGGCGATCGCCTGCTCGGTTCTTTCAATGCGCCGGTGAACAACTGGCTCGATTTCTTTACCTACACCGAATTCGTCGACCGCGACGGCAAGTACCAACTGACCATGCTGTCGCATTCGGCCTTTGCGCCGCTCGCCGAGAGCGTCACGGCGATGCTCAAAGAAGAGTTCTTTCATATGTTCACCGGCCACACGGGGCTAACCCGCATCTTGAGAGCCGGCAAGATCCCGATTTCCATCGTACAAAAATATTTTAACAAGTGGCTCTCGACCGCTTATGATCTGTTCGGCACCGATCATTCCTCCTCGGCCCACTGGGCCTACACTTGGGGGTTGAAGGGACGCTACGACGAGCATGACGCCAAAGCACCGGCGGACAAAGACAGACTCAACGATTTGGCGCGCGAACATTACATGGGCGAATCGCAGAAGCTGATCGACCAACTCAATCAGTTGATCGCCGAAGGACAGCCCAAACTCAAAGCTCCCGATTTGAAATTCAACCGCTCCATCGGCGAGCATGTCGGCAAGCGCTACAGCGTCACCGGCGAACTGCTTTCCACCGAGGCTTACGAAAGTCATCTGCGCGAGACTTTGCCCACCCCGCAAGACGAACAGATTCTGGCCGGGATCATTCAGGGCAAAGACTGGGTGTCGCAGATGCAGATGAATTGAGCCCCTCGCCTGTTGCATATCAATTTGCAGGCTAGTAATTAGCAATCAAGGAGAAGCCCGTGAGCCAAGCTTGTCTCGTTTGTCAGAACATCGATTGCAAGTCCCGTGGAGCAGACCAGGTGATGGCGGATCTCCAACAGCGGATCGCCGCTAAAGGTCTCAAGGACGTCGAAGTGAAATCCTACATGTGCTTCGGCGCCTGCCAAGAAGGCCCCAACGTTGTGATCTACCCGGAGAAAAACTGGTACGCCCACGTCAAGACCGAAGATCTCGATGACATCGTCGAGCATCTTGCCGGCGGCCCCCATGTCCAACGGTTGGACACCATTGACTCGTCTTTGAAAGAATTGATCTATCAACTTCTCGACACGGGGATTTTTTAAATCATGGAGGGCATTCTTTTTCCCCACGCCATCCCAGAAGGGCGCGAAGGACTGAACGAGTACCGCGCCCGCGGCGGGTACCAAGCCCTCGCCCAAGCAATCAAAGGTTCAGCCGAAAACGTCGTCAAGATCGTTTCCGATGCCGGCCTGCGCGGCCGCGGCGGCGCGGGATTTCCGACCGGAAAAAAATGGCAGTTCACTCGCGAAGCGCCGGAGCAACCGCGCTATCTGGTCATGAACGGCGGCGAAGATGAACCGGGCAGCAAAAAAGATCGCATCCTGCTGGAGAATCTGCCCCATCTCGTCATCGAAGGCGCGATCTTATCGGCCTATGCGATCGGCGCCAACAAAGCTTACCTTTACATCAATGCCCGATACGATGTCGCCATCAAGAGCATCACCGATGCGCTCGATGAAGCCAAAGCGGCGAACTATTGGGGCGAGAAAATTCTTGGCAGCAGCTTCAATTTAGAATTTGAAATCGTCGCCGCGCCGCACAACTATGTCGCCGGTGAAGATACCGCGGTGCTCGAAGTGATCGAAGGGCGCAAACCACTGCCGCGCCAAAAGCCGCCGTTTCCAGTGACTGTCGGACTGTTCGGCAAACCGACATCGGTTAATAACGTCGAGACCCTCGCCAACGTCGCGCCGATCTTGTTCAAAGGCGCCGATTGGTATCGTAAGTTCGGCACCGCCGAGAGTCCCGGCACGATGATTTTTTGCCTCGGCGACGACGTCAATCGGCCGGGAGTTTACGAGCTGCCCTTCGGCACGCCGCTGCGTTATCTCATCGAAGAATGCGGCGGCGGCCCCAAAAGCGGCAAGAAACTTAAAGCGATCATGCCGGCGGCGCCGTCCTCGGCGTATTTGCCAGCGGATAAAATCGACACGCCCCTCGATCACAACTCCATGCGCGACGCCGGATCGGGTTTGGGCTGCGGCGTTATTAAATTAATCAGCGAAGGCAGCTGCATCGTCGAAGAAGTCCTGCGCATCGCCGATTTTTTCACCGCGGAATCCTGTGGCCAATGTCCGGCCTGCCGCATGGAAACCAACACGCTGTCGATGTTGATGAAAAAAGTTCAAGCCGGCCAAGGCGGCCAGCCGATGCTCGAACAGTTCGGCAAGATTCTCGCCTTCAACAAAGGCAAAGGTTTTTGCAACTTAATCGCCATGCCCGGTCCGCCCATCGAAAGCGCTCTCAAACTTTTCCCAGCCGACTTCGAATCTCACTTGGCGAATGGCAAGTGCGCCGCCAACTGATCGGCGCCGGCAGCTTACTTTAAAGGGATGTCCCGTGACATCCCTTTTTTATTTCTCTGTTGTAGCAAAGTGATTATGTCAGGGGTTAACGGCAACGTAATTATGTCAGGGTGGAAGGATGACAACCCTGACAATGAAAGACGAGAAACGACTAGACGTAATTCAACGAGTATATCGCAGCGAGATCACCGTGGTTGAGGCCG
>SHYW01000168.1 GCA_009692615.1 Deltaproteobacteria bacterium
TCATAGTCGCGACAGGGGCGCCCGCTGCCCTGGCCGCCAAGAACGCTACCAAGACGATTCCTATCGTTTTTACGAGTGGGGGTGATCCGGTTGTGATTGGGCTGATCGATAGCCTGGCGCGGCCGGGCGGGAACCTCACGGGGTTCAGCAATATGACCTCGGAGTTGGCCGGCAAGCGGCTGGAGTTGCTCAAGGATACCGTTCAAAAACTCTCCCGCGTTGCGGTGCTGTGGGACCCACGGGCTGCAGGCTCTGCGGACGAATGGAAAGAAAGTCTTCACCCGGCACGGGCACTGGGTCTGCAACTTCATTCCATGGAAGTAAGCAGCGCCGACCAATTGGAGAGCGCGTTCAAAGAAGCAATCAAGGCGCGTAGCGCCGCTCTGGCCGTGACGGTGGCCCCGGTCAACACTTCTAACTACAACCGGATCGCGGATCTGGCGCTAAAACATCGGCTGCCGGCGATATCCGTTCGGGGAGAATTTGTCGCCAGCGGCGGGTTGATGTCTTACGGACCCGACGAGTCAGAAGTCTACAAGCGCGTCCCTTACCTCATCGACAGAGTCCTGAAGGGCACCAAACCCGCCGAACTCCCGGTCGAGCGACCGATGGGGTTCGAATTCAATATCAATCTCAAGACCGCCGAAGCGTTAAAGCTGACGATTCCACCGATCGTGCTCATGCGGGTGACGAGAGTGGTCCAATAAGGCAAAAGTAAAAAGGCAAGAGCTATGAGTGGTCAGGACTTAGCCAATCGGGTAGTGAGTAAGGCGATGAGAAGATAGAATCCAGTGCGCAGTGGACTATGAACCGTAAAACGAAAGTAGACCAACGTAAGCTAAGCGAAATTATTCGGCGTATCGTAAAAGTGGCGGCGCCCGAAAAAATTATCCTCTTTGGCTCGGCCGCTCGTGGAACGATGGGACCGAACAGCGACGTGGATTTGCTCGTCGTCAAGCGTGGCAAATTTCACCGCGGTCGTCTGACGGAAAAAATTTACATGAACCTGTTCGGTGTGGGCCAAGCGGTCGACGTTGTCGTCGTAACCTCTGATGACGTTAAGCGCTTTGGCGACTGTTTTGCTCTGGTGATATATCCCGCGTTGAGAGAGGGTAGAGTTGTCTATGCCGCCTAAGCGACGGTCTGCGGACGATCCTCTTGAGTGGTTGAATCGCGCGAGGAGCAACCTCGCACGGTCGAAAGCCGATAGTCGGATTCCCAATGTCTATCTGGAGGATCTTTGCTTTGACGCGCAGCAGGCAGCGGAAAAGGCGATCAAAGCGGTGTTGCTTAATTTGGGAGTGCGGTTCCCGTACCATCACGATCTCGCGGAGCTGCTCGACCTTGTTCAAAAGGCTGGCAAGCCGATCCCCAAAACAGTCAGAGACGCGAGCCGACTGACCAGGTTTGCGGTGGTGACCCGCTATCCCGGCTTCGCCGAGCCAATCGGATTCGCAGAGTATAAAAGAGTCGTGAGGATCGCCGAAAGAGTTTTGCGCTGGGCGGAAAAACTGATCGCAAGCGATCAAAGTAGAAAACGCTCCTGACCCCTTTTTTGTTTCTGAGTTATGAAAAAAACTATTTCACTCAAAATTAACGGCGCCGAGCGCAGCGTGGAAGTCGAGGCGCGGACGACTTTGCTCGATATGGTGCGCGAGCAGTTTGGGCTGACTGGCGCTAAGCTCGGTTGTGATATTCAAGTTTGCGGGGCGTGCACTTTGCTGGTGAACGGTAAGCCGGTGAGCGCTTGTTCGATGTTGGCCGTCGATGTGGACGGCTGCGCGATTCAGACTATCGAAGGCTTGGGTGCTAAGAATAAACTTCATCCGTTGCAGGAAGCGTTCATGGAGTTCGGCGCGCTACAGTGCGGCTATTGTACTTCGGGATTTATTCTGACGGCGAAGGCATTGCTCGACGAATGTCCGCAGCCAACGGATGAGCAGATTCGCGATTACTTAGCTGGGAATTTTTGTCGCTGCGGGTGTTATCAGGAAATTGTCCAAGCGGTTAAGAACGTTAGGGGTGAGGCGTAAGGGGTTTCGGATCCGAACGCCTTACCCCTTACGGTTTTTTGGGAAAAAACTATGGAACTCGCAGATATCGGCAAAACTTTTCGCCGGCTCGATTACGAGACTAAAGTGACGGGACGCGCGCAGTATCTCGCTGACATGAGCGTGCCGGGGATGTTGCATGGGAAGATTCTTCGCAGTCCGTATCCGCATGCGCGGATCACGCGCATTGACGCTACCAAGGCGGAGAAAGTTCCCGGTGTAATGGCGGTGCTGACGCGGGATGACATTTTGCACGATGAAGGCATCGAGCCGTTTTACGGGCCGGTGTTTAAAGACCAGACCATCGTCGCGACGGAAAAAGTGCGCCACGTCGGCGATCCGGTGGCCGCTGTGGCGGCGTTGACGATGGAAGCGGCGGAAGCGGCGCTAAAGCTGATCGAAGTCGACTATGAAGAGTTGCCGGCGGTGGTGAATATTGCCGAAGCGCTCAAACCCGGCGCGATGCTGGTGCATGATTCGGTCAAACTGCCGGCTTCCGGCTTCGCCGATCTCGCCGACTTGAAGCCCATCGACGGGACTAACCTTTGCACTCATTTCAAACTCAACCGCGGCGACATCGATAAAGGCTTCGCCGAAGCCGATCAGGTTTTCGAAGATATCTTTACGCTGCCGGCGACGCAGCATTGTTTTCTTGAGACCCACGCATGCATCGCATCCGTCGAACCGGGCGGGCGGATTACGGTGTGGGCGACGACGCAAAATCCGTTCGTCGTGCGCACCCAGCTGGCGAATATTTTTAAAGTTCCGGTGTCCAAAGTGCGCGTCATCGTGCCCTACCTCGGTGGCGGCTACGGCGGCAAAGTTTATCCCAAGGTCGAGCCAATTACCGTGGCGTTGTCGCAGAAAGCCGGCAGGCCGGTGCGGCTGGTGCTTTCGCGCGAAGAAGTTTTTTACACGATCACCAAACATGCGGCGGTGATCCGCATGAAGACCGGCGTCAAAAACGACGGCACGCTGATCGCGCGTGAGTGCGAGATTCATCTCGATACCGGCGCTTACGCCGAGATCGGTCCGCGGGTGGCGAAGAAGTCCGGCTATACGGCGGCGGGGCCGTATAAAATTCCCAACTTAAAAATCGATTCCTATTCGGTCTACACCAACAAGCCGCCGGCCGGCGCGTTTCGCGGCTTCGGCGTGTCGCAGTCCGCTTGGGCCGTCGAGTCGCAAATGGACATCATTGCCGCGGCGCTGAAGATGGACCCCGTCGTGCTGCGCAAGCAGAATGGTTACAACGAGGGCGACAAATTCGTCACCGAAGAGACGCTGCGGGCGATTGGTTTGAAAGAGTGCATCGATGAGGTGGCGAAATCGATCGGGTGGGAGACGCGAGACAGAGAGTTTGACGGTCGTAGGGGCGTATTGCCATACGCCCGTCCGGTTCAAGGGTCAACCGGATCAAACCTTCGGCGCGGCAAAGGATTGGCCTGCATGATCAAGGCGACGATCACGCCTTCTATTTCCTGCGCGGTGGTGAAATTGAACGAGGATGCGAGTCTGTCCATTTATTCCGGAACCGTGGAGATGGGGCAGGGGTCGGAGACGGTGCTGGCGCAGATCGCCGGCAAGGAGTTGGGGATTGCGATGTCGACCATTCAAGTGCTCGGCGTCGACACCGATGTGGTGCCCTACGATTTGACCACTTCGTCGAGCCGCTCGACTTTTCACATGGGTAAGGCGGTGCAGTTGGCGGCTCAGGATATTCTACGCCAACTAAAACAGATCGTCGTCAAAGAATATAATATTCCAGAAGACAAAATCACTTTCGCCGACGGCAAGATTCGCTTGCCGGAAAGCCAGCTCGATTATTCTGAAGTCATGTTCAAGCGCTTCGGCATGCAGGGCGGCACTTTAGTCGGCGAAGGACAGGTGAAGACTTCGACCAAAGATGAGTTCGGCGAAAAGAGCACTTCGGCTTTTTGGTTTCTCGCCGCCGGCGCCGCCGAAGTCGAAGTCGATATCGACACCGGCAAATTCAAATTGCTCAAGTACGCCAGCGCCGTCGATGTCGGCAAGGCGCTCAACCCGCTGGGCTGCCAGCAACAGCTTAACGGCGCGGCGATCACCGGCATGGGCCAGGCGATGTTCGAGGAGATCGCCTACGACGGCGGCCAACTGATCAATCCGAATCTCGTCGACTACGTGTTGCCGTCGCTGGGCGACATGCCGCCGGTAATCGATTCGATCTCAGTCGAATTTCCCGATCGCAACGGGCCCTTCGGCGCCAAAGGCATCGGCGAGAGCGCGCTGATCCCGGTTGCGCCCGCCATCGCCAACGCGATCTACGACGCCGTCGGCGTGCGCATTCGCGATCTGCCGATCAAAGCGGAGAAAATCTTTCTTGCATTGGCGCAAGCTAAATCTTAATCTGAAGTCTATGAAAACGGTTTGGCAGCGTGGGTTAAAAACTCTCATTGCAATCACTTGCGCGACGCAGCTGACGGCCTGCATGTCGGAGGCGTTGGATCGTCAAGCCGAGCAGATTCGTCAGCAGAATGACGAGATCGCGCGGCAGCGCCAAGAAATCGAAGCGCTCGCCGCCGGCAAGCAAGTTCAGGATCAAAAGCAGCAGGATTGCAGCCGCGCCTTTCGCGACTATTTCGACAAAGCCCAGCTGTCGACCAACCGCGAGCAAACGATCGCACTTTATCGCCAGGGTTTGCAGATTTGTGCCGACGACGATGTCGCCCATTACGAACTCGGCCGCGCCCTAGTGGACGCCGGGCGACGCGCCGAAGCTGAGAAAGAGTTCGAAGCTGCGTTGAAAATCAATCCAGGTTTCGCAGAGGCCCGCCGCCAACTCGATGCCGTACGGAGCAACCGTTGAGTCCATTAAATTTTATCCCTTCTTTAGTAAATCCAATAAGCGCTGACTGCCAGCGCTGCCGCACTTCTATGCCAGCCTTCGGGCTGAAGCTGTCTTTGCTTTCGGACACCACTTACCATATATTCGTCGCGCCTATACAAAGGGGAAAACTCAATGACCGGGTGTCAAGTTAAACCTTTATTGCGCTTGTTAGTCTGTTGCATCGTTTGGGGGCTGGCTTTGCTGGCCTCGACTCCAGCGGCGGAGATTCAAATGCAAGTGCAAGCAGTGCCGACGGCACCGCCTCAGCCCGGTTCCCGCTCCCCCACCGGTCAGTTGCTGACCATTGAAGACGCCGTGCGTATCGGATTGGAGAATCATCCCAGGCTCAGATCGTCGGGCGAAAGAATCGGCACAACCGAAGCTCAACTCGGCCAACAAAGGGCGGCCTACTACCCGACCATCACGCTGAATAGTTTCTATCGCTCCGGCACCGCCGGCTCGGCCGGCGTCTCAAACTTAAACAGCGCCGACACTTATAACAGCGTAACGACGGCGAGTCTGACGCTTTACAACTTCGGCAAACGCGAAGGCGCCGTGCAGGCGGCGCGGGAAACCGTCGAACAGTCGAAACAGGACTATGCGACCACCAGCCAAGACATCGCGCTGGCGATCAAGCAGTCTTACTACAATTATTTGACGACGATTGCACTGGTCAATGTGCGCAAGGACACGGTACGCAACCGGGATTTGCTGGTAAAACAAGCGCGGGCTTTCTTCGAAGTCGGCACGCGGGCGAAGATCGATGTGGCCAGAGCCGAGGCCAATCTCTATACCGCGCAAGCCGATTTGATCGCCGCGGAAAACGCCGTCAAGATCGCTTGGGTCACGCTCAGAAACGCGATGGGATCGCCGCGGCTGCCCGAGCAGCCGGTGGCGGTGGACTCACCTGAGGTTGTGTTTACGATGAACTTATCCGGCGCGCGCGACGTCGCCTTTGACGCGCGTACCGAGCTTAAGAGTTTCGAAGCGCAAAAGCGCGCCACAGACCAAACGCTCGCGGTCGCCCGGCGCAACCATCTTCCCGATCTAATTTTCGATAGCTTTTATGGCCGCACGCACAAAAACAACGATGTGATTAACAGGCACAGGCTGGAAATTTTTCCGCTGCAGCCGATCTGGCAGGTGCAGCTCAGTTTGAACATCCCGATCTTCGATGGCTTCCGCACCACCACCCGGGTCGAAGAAGCGTTACACAACTACAACAGCGTTAAAGCGCTGGAAGAGAACCAACGGCAGCAGATTGCGCTGGATGTCGAGCAGAGTTACCTTAAAGTAGTGGAAACCCAGGAACGGATCAATGCAACTCGATCGGCAGCATTAGCGTTCAAAGAAAACCTCGATTTGGCGCGCGGGCGCTATGAGGTCGGTGTCGGTTCGATCATCGAAGTCACCGATGCCGAGGCGCTTTACACCGATGCTCAAACAACCTATATACGCACCGTTTACGATTACAAAATCGCCGATGCCCAACTGGCCCGAGCGATGGGCGATAACCGCGTCGGTGTGTTGAAGCCGGGTTCGATCAAGTAGTCATTGGCTAACTTGAGAAAGGGGCTTTAGGGTCCTATGAAACGTACGCTCTTGATCGTTGTCTTATTGGTCGTAGTCGGCGGCTTCGCCGGCTTCCAGCGCTATTCTTCTTGGTCGCTCAACAAACCCAAAGAGGACGCAACCGCCAAACCCGCGGAGGGTTCGAGCCCTGAGGGCGCTCGCGGCGGCGCGGGCCAAGGACGCGGCGCTGGCGCTGGTGGCGGAAGGCGCGGTGGCGGGGGCGAGGCCGTGCCGGTCTTGGTTGCCACCGCGGTGCAAAAATCCGTGTCCACGCAGCTGCGCGCGGTCGGTAACGTCGAAGCTTACAATACCGTATCGATCAAGAGCCAAGTCACCGGAGTGCTGCAGAAGGTCCATTTCAAGGATGGCCAGGACGTCAAAGATGGCCAACTGCTGTTCACCATCGATCCGCGCCCGCTGGAAGCCGCGCTGAAACAGTCCGAGGCAGCTTTGGCGCGCGATAGCGCGCAGCTGCGCAACCTGCGCGAACAGGTGCGGCGCTACGCCGACCTGGTCGAGAAACAATATGTTTCCCGCGAGCAGTACGATCAGATCAAAGCCAACGCCGACGCCGCCGAAGCGGTGGTCGATGCCGACAAGGCGGCGGTGGAAAACGCCAAGGTGCAGCTCAGCTACTGTTATATTTACGCGCCGGTGAGCGGTCGCGTCGGCAGCGTCTTGATCAACGAAGGCAACTTGATTCGCTTGAACGATGGCGCGCCTCTGGTGGTGATCAATCAGCTAAGTCCGATCAACGTTACTTTCAATGTGCCCGAGCAAGTCCTCGCCGCTCTCAAACGGCATATGGCGGGCGGCAGACTGACGGTCAATACCCGTTTCTCTTCCGATGAAGGCCGCGCGGAACAGGGTTTTTTGGCATTCGTCGACAACATCGTCGACCGCGCCACGGGTACGATCAAATTGAAAGCGGAGTTTACCAATAAGGAGCGGCGTCTGTGGCCCGGCCAATTCGTCAATGTCGCGTTGATCCTGGCGACTCAAAGCGATGCCGTGGTGATTCCATCCGAAGCGGTTCAAGTCGGTCCCGAAGGGCAGCAGGTATTTGTCGTCAAGGAGGATCGCCGTATCGAAGTGCGGCTGGTCACTCTGGGACAAACCAATGAAGGCGAAGCGGTGATTGCTAAAGGCATCGCCGCCGGCGAGCAAGTCGTGCGCGAAGGCCAGTTCTTGCTCGGCCCGGGCTCCAGGGTAGAAATCAAAGAACCAAGCAAAATTGCTGATGAGACCAAAGGCGAAGGGCGCCGGCGCGGCGGCCGCGGTAAATCGAAGAGCGACGGCGAGAGTGCTGACAGCGCCAAAGCCAGCGAAGCGGTAAAGGGCGAAGGGCGGCGCGAGCGCAAGAACGCCGAAGGTGAAGTCAGGGAAGCCGCCAAATCGGGTGAAGAGTCTAAGGGTGAGGGTCAGAGGCGACGCCGTGGCGAAGGCAAGGGAAAGAGCGAAGGCGAAGCCCGGGGCAAGGGCCAAGCGCGAGGTGAGTCATGAACATCTCCGAGCTGTTTATCCGCCGGCCGGTCACCACCACGCTGGTGATGGTGGGCATTCTCATATTTGGCATCATGGGTTATAAATCGCTGCCGGTGAGCGATCTGCCGACGGTGGACTTTCCAACAATTACAGTCAACGCTAACCTTGCTGGCGCCAGCGCGGAGACCATGGCTTCCGCGGTTGCGACGCCGCTGGAAAAAAATTTTTCGACCAT
>SHYW01000169.1 GCA_009692615.1 Deltaproteobacteria bacterium
ACGCACACACTTGGCCTATATCGAACCAACTCCAACAAGGTGGGGTTCCGCTATGGCCAGGTTTCTAACTTACGACCTCAACCCAACGCACTACCCTGACATAATCGCGTTGCTGTTAACATGACATATTGACGTTGCCACGACAGCGAAAACGTCGCTTTGCGCGCCGCGCATCCCTTTCGGTTTATGCGCCTTTAAGAAACTCACGCATCATACCATGCACCTTCTCTGGCTCGGTGTAAAAATAACTATGCCGGGCGCCGGGCAAAACAATAAGCTTGGCGCCGGAAATCCCCTTCGCCAAGACATCGGCGCCGCTGCGGTGCGACATATCACTGACGACGAAGTGATCGTCATCGCCGACAAAAATCAGCGTCGGTACCTTGATATCCTTCAAGCGCCCGCTGGTGTCATGCTCCTGGCGCGCCAACACATGGCGAAAGTAGAATTCCGGCGCGCACAGGTTGGCCATGCGCACCTGGAGATATTTTTCGATCTCGTTCATGTGATTGCGCGCATACTCCTCGGTCCAACCGACGACGATGGTGTGGTCGCGGACGTATTTCACGTAGCCCCATTCGACCATCTCCTTGGCGATGCGCAGCGGAATGCCGCGGTCGCCCGGATGGGCCGCGCCGCTCGAGGCGAGAATTAGTTTGCTCACTCTACGGGGATGATCGAGCGCCAATAATTGCGCCACTCGCCCGCCCATGGAATGACCGCAGACAATCGCGCCGTCGAGACCCAAATGGTCGAGCACCGCCACGGCATCGGCGGCGAACATATCCGTGCTGTATTTGGCTGATGGTTTTCCCGACAAGCCCGTGCCGCGGTAGTCCAGCGTGATCACACAATAGTCGCGCGCGAATTCAGGCGTCTGATAGAGATTCCAAACCGCGCCGTCGCACGCGGTCTCGCTCAAAAACAAAAACGGCGTACCTGTACCCGTTGCTTCGTAGTAAATGTCGACGCCATCTTTCATCTTCACGTAGGGCATCTATTGATCGCCTTTCTGATAAAGTTCCGAGTAGCAAACAACACGGTCAAACGAAATCAGAACCGGAGCCGCCGACGCATGAACGCGTGATACGTTGCCCTCCTACCACACGGTCGAGCCAATGACAAATGTCGCTTCGCTCAGCGGAAGCAAAACCACGAATTACACCACGCGCTCGCGCGATTGACACCTCGCCGCTGTTTACTGTATAAATTTTTGTAAACTTGAAACGCGTGGATATTTCGCAGCCCAGCCGACGCGGCGTCAGGTAATTATTTTATTTAGTGCTAATAGGAGACAATCTCATGGCTAACAAACCGGAAGACAGATTCGTAACCGTCGATGGCTTGAAACTTCGCTACATCGAAGAAGGATCGGGACCGTCGGTGCTGTTTCTCCACGGCGCATCGCTCGGCAGTTCGGCGGACGTGTTTCTGCGCAATCTCGGCCCATTTGCCAAGGCCGGATTTCGCACCGTCGCGTTCGACTATCCCGGTTTCGGCCGGTCGGAAATTCCCGCGGCCCAAAGTACGGCGCAGCAACGCGACTCCATTCCGAAATTCATCGACGCCGCGGGTCTCGGCAAGACTGCGCTGATCGCCCATTCACGCTCTGGCGGCTTCGCGATGCAACTGGCGTTGAAAGATCCGAGCCGCTATTCGCACGTGATTATTCTTGGAACGGGTACACTTCTGCCGCTGCAAACCGAAGCGCAGGTCGGCAAGTACGAAGCCGTGCAGGCGCGCGTCGACAAGGAGATGGCGCAAGAGGAACCGACGCTGGAAGACGCCCGCAAACTCTTGCAGGCGGACACCTTCAACCATTCGCTGATCTCCGATGAAGACATCGCCCTGCGCCACCGCAGCATGATCGGCGGCAATTTCAAAGCGCATCAAGACCGCCAGAGTCACGAAGCTCCCGCGGGCGGCGGCGCGGCAAGCAAGCCGTTGTATGAACGGCTCGACGAATTGAAGATGCCGCTATTGATGATCTTCGGCCGCGAAGACCGCGCCCACGCCGGCGAACGCGCCGAGTTGCTGAAAAAGCAGCAACCGAATATCAACCTCCACATCGTCAACGGCTGCAAGCACATGGTCCATTGGGATGCCTTCGACGACCTGATGCGATTGGGTGTGCCGTTTTTGAAGAGCTAGCGAGGCGACTCTCGATCAACGTGGTTGTTTCTAGCGCTCCAGTCCATCGAACTCTTTCCTCACACAGTGCCGCTGAACCAAAGAGTCCCGCAGGTGACAGAGATCTTGCCTGCGAGACTGGGCTGATCTCTACCGACGCGCCATTGCCATTTTTCGCTTATAAGCTAAAATAGATTCGGTGGAGATTCGCCACTACATTACGAAGTCCCGCGTCGATCCCTTCCAGAAATGGCTGGATGGACTTAGGGATACACAAGGTAGGATTGCGATTCAGCGGCGCGTCGATCGCGTGCTAAGAAACAACTTTGGCGATCACAAGTTTTGCCAGGATGGCATTTGGGAATTGAGGATAGATTCCGGACCGGGATACCGGGTTTATTACGCTCAAGAGGAAAAAGCCGTGGTGCTATTGCTCTGTGCGGGGTCGAAACGTAGCCAAGCCGCGGATATCGCCACGGCGGTTCGATATTGGCAAGATTATCAACGGAGAAAACCATGACTCGTAGATCGAAAATAAATCCTTCACGCGGCCATGACGAGGCAACTATCGAAAGTTTTCGCAAGGACCCCTTGTTTGCGGCCGAATTTTTGAACGCCGTGCTCGAGGATGGAGACCAAGAGGAGTTGATGCTGGCGCTGCGCCGGTTGTCCAAGGCGTTTGGCGGTGTCACCAAGCTAGCGAGTAAATCTAAACTGAATCCCAATACACTCTATCGAACGCTTTCGCCACAAGGAAACCCTGAACTAAAGAGCTTCAAAGCTTTATTAAATGCCATGGGAATGCAGTTGACGGTACGCCCGCTGGAGCGCAAACGTGTTGCGTAACAACTACCGAAGCGGTAGTTCGCCAATGTCTTGCAACCGGCCATGAACCCAGCCAAAACTTTTCAGCGCCGCGGCATCGTCGAAGGCTTCTTCGGTCCGCTGTGGTCGATGGCGCATCGGCGGCGGCTGTTAGAATTCGGCGCGGCGCGGGGAATGAATACTTATCTCTATGCGCCCAAGGACGATCCCTATCACCGCAAACTTTGGCGACGACCTTACCCCGCGGCGCAATGGCGTGAGCTACTGCGGCTAATTCGCGCGGCGCGAAAGAATCAGATTGACTTCGTCTACGGTTTTCATCCCGGCGAGGGTTTGTACTTTGGCGACGATCGCACCGTGCGAACTTTGCTGCGCAAAGCGCAGCGATTCTATGACGCCGGCGTGCGCAGCTTCGCCGTGCTGTTCGACGACATCCCTTCCAAACTGAGCGATGTGCGCGACCGGCGCGCCTTCAAGAATAGTCTGGCGCGGGCCGAAGGAACATGGATGGCGAAAATCATTGCCGCCCAGACGGCGAGTTGGAACGATGTCGAGTGGTGGATTTGTCCTTCTTTTTACAGCGAAGATGCCCTACTCGAACGGGTCTTCGGCCAATTCGAACCGCACTTTCTCGAAACTTTGGCGCAATATGTGCCGCCAAACATCCCCTGCTTCTGGACCGGGCCGTCAGTGGTTTCAAAAAGCATTACACTCGCCCACGTACGGCGCATCGCTAAGAAGATTAACCGTCCCCTGCTGCTATGGGACAATTATCCGGTGAACGATCTGTCCATGAGCGACGAATTGCATCTCGCGCCACTGACCGGACGCGACCCGCGCTTGCCGGAGTGTGTCTATGGCTATCTTAGCAATCCGTTGCTCCAGGAAGAGTTGAGCTTCCTACCATTAGCGACTTGCTTCGATTACGCGCGAGCGCCAGCCAAGTACCGAGCAGAATCTTCCTGGTCAACAATCGTGCGCCAACGGTTCGGCGCCAAGGCGTTACCTCAGTGGCGCGCGCTCAGGAGTTACGCCGAAGCGAGCATCGTCGCCAAGAAAAGTAAAATATCATTGCGTATGACACCAGCTGAAACGTGTCGTTTGCAGAAGGCACTTGCCTACGTCCACCGAAACCGCGGCCAACGCTGGGCAAACGAATTAGCCCCGTGGCACGCCGCAATCGCAAAACTGACTTCAGATTTTGTGATACGCTCGGATATGCGTTAGATCAGTGCAATGACGATCTCCAATTCAACGGGCGCGCGCCAATTGATCGCCACCATGCGCGAGTTTCGCGCCCGCACGCTGGTGCTGGTCGGCGATTTAAATGACCAGCAGATGATCGGCCCGCGTTTGGCCATCGTCAATCCGCCGCTGTGGGAGATCGGCCATGTTGCGTGGAGCCAGGAGTTTTGGACTCTGCGCCATCTGCGCGGCGAGAAACCGCTGCTTGAAAATGGCGACCGGCTTTATAATTCCACCGACGTCGCCCACGACACACGCTGGGAACTTTTGCTGCCGAGCCGCGATGAAACGCTTGGCTACGTGAACGAAATAATCGAGCGCGCCATTGCGCGCATCGACAACGCCAAAGAATTATCCACCGATGAATTTTATTTCTATTGGCTAACAACGTTCCACGAAGGCATGCACGCCGAAGCGCTCGCCTACACCCGTCAGACCTTGGGTTATCCGCCGCCGTCATTTTTACCGCCGATAGAATTCGTCGATCTCGATCAACGCGCATGCACTGGAGATGTAGAAATTCCCGGCGGCAAGTTTACCATCGGCGCCACCAAAGACCTCCCCTTCGTCTTCGATAACGAGAAGTGGGCGCACGAAGTGGAGATCGAAACTTTTCGCATCGCCCGCGCGCCGGTGACCAACGGCGAGTATTTAGAATTCGTCGAAGAAGGCGGCTACCGCGATCGGCAATACTGGAGCGACGACGGCTGGCTGTGGTTGGAATCCGGCGGTGCGCCGCAGTTGGAAAAATCCTTCGCCAAGTTTTTCCAAAAGACGATCAACGAGCCGATGGAAGTCGCCGCATTCGCAGAGCGACTCGACCATCCAGTTTACTGGCAGCCGATGGACAACGGCCGTTGGCAACGGCGCGTTTACGATCGCTACGAATTACTGAATGAAGACCTGCCGGTGGTTCACGTCAGTTGGTACGAAGCGCAAGCGTTCTGCAATTGGGCTGGTCGTCGTTTACCTAGTGAAGCAGAATGGGAAGCCGCGGCATCGGTTGAACGCGAGGGCAACCGGAGCACACGTAACGATCAACGTCGTCATTATCCTTGGGGAGAGCAAGCACCAAACTCTGAACTGTCCAATCTCGACTGGCGCGCCGGCGGCATCGTCGAAGTCGGCGCCCACGGCGCCGGCGATAGCGCCTACGGTTGCCGCCAGATGATCGGCAATGTTTGGGAGTGGACCGCGGATGACTTCCTGCCTTATCCCGGCTTCAGCGTCGATCCCTACAAAGAATACTCGCAGCCATGGTTCGGCACGCACAAAGTTTTGCGCGGCGGCTGCTGGGCGACATCGTCGCTGCTGATTCACAATAGCTGGCGCAACTTTTACACCCCCGACCGGCGCGACGTCTGGGCCGGCTTTCGCACCTGCGCAAAATAATGCAAGGTTGCTCCAGGTTTACTGTGAAGATGTTTTCACCACGAAGAACACGAAGAGCATGAAGTTCGGAGTCTTTATCATTTGAAACCTGCGTGTCCTTCGTGGTGAATAAATCTAGCTGCACGTGATACTTTATCCACACAAAAGCCGGAAGAACCTAATCTAACAACGTGAAAATCCAACTCGTCACACCCGCGCCGTTGAAGATCAACAATGGCAACAAGATCACCGCCGTGCGTTGGGCGGGCATTTTGAAAAAGCTCGGCCACCGCGTCCGCGTCAGCCAGAGCTACGACGGCAAGCCTTGCGAACTGCTGATCGCCTTGCACGCGCGGCGTAGCTACGATTCGATCCAGCGCTTTCATGACAGCCACCCGAATTCGCCCTTGATCGTCGTACTCACCGGCACCGACGTCTATCGCGATATTCACAGCGATGCGAAAGCGCAACGATCCCTTGAGTTGGCGAGCAGATTAGTCGCGCTGCAAAAAATGGCATTGCGTGAATTACCAAGGCGATTGCACAAGAAAACTGAGGTGATCTACCAGTCCGCCGAACCGTTTGTGGGAAAGCCCAACAGAGCGAACGGCGACTTCAAAGTCTACGTCGTCGGCCACCTGCGCGAAGAGAAAGATCCCCTGCGCACCGCATTCGCCGTGCGTCGCTTACCGCGTACATCGCGCATCCAAGTCACGCATATCGGCCAAGCCTTGGACGAACAATTGCGTATGAAAGCCGCACAGGAAGTTGCGCTCAACCCGCGCTACCGCTGGATCGGCCAACTCTCCCATCGGAAAACCCGTGAGCAGCTAGCGCAGAGCCAGCTGGTCTGCATCACATCGAAGATGGAAGGCAGTTCGAACGTCTTGTCCGAGGCCCTGGCTTCCGGCGTGCCAGTGATTTGCACGAAAATTTCCGGCTTGATCGGGACTTTGGGAAGTAAATTTTCAGGATACTATCCGGTGGGAAAAACTAAGCAGCTCCGCAAAATACTACTTAAAGCGGAATCCGATCCACGATTCTACGCGTCATTGAAGCGCTACTGCGAAAATTTGGCCTACTTGGTCGAACCGCAGCGAGAAATCGACGCTTGGCGCCGGCTGATTCGACAACTCACTTAGATTCCTGATCTTCCTGAATCCAACCCTTCACCCAGGGCAAGAGCAAATACGCCGGCATCGACAGCAAAAAGGTAATCGCGAAATAATTGCCGAAGCCATATTTTTCCGCGCCCAGCCCACTGATAGCGCCGATCAATCGGCCGGTGAGTGAAAATATCGACGATAAGAATGCGTACTGCACCGTCGCGTGTTCTTTCTGGCAGACGTTCATGAGAAAGGCGAGAAACGCCGCGGTGCCGAGACCGCCGCTCAGCGACTCGAACATCGATGCGCCATAGAGACCGAACCGGCCGAGGTCGAACCATTCGACCAGCGAGTAGCCCATATTTGAAACCGCTTGTAACAGGCCGAGGAACCAGATGCCGTGAAAAATTCCAAAACGCGAGATAAACGCGCCGCCCATGAGCGCGCCGGCGACGCTGAGGACGATGCCGAAGGTCGTCGGGAACAAACCGATCTGAAACAGCAAATCTTCTTTAACCGGCCAGATCGATTTGCCGTAGTCGACCCAGAACGGTTTGACCATCGGGCCGATGGCGAACTCGCCGAGCTTGTAGGTTAAGACGAATAGAATCAGCGGAATCACTTTCCACGTGCCGGCCCAGCCCGCGAAGCCGGCCAGCCAATGCTCGCGCGCGGCCGCGGGTAAATTCAATCGCGGAATCGCTAAAGCGGCGAAGCCCAGCGCGGCGAAAATAATTCCTGCCAGAACGAAGAGCGAATTCCACGCCAGCACGCCGGCGAGAAATACCGAGCCGCCGCCGATGAAAACTAACGCGACGCGGTAAGCCGACGCGCGCACGCCGTTGGCCGCACCCTCCTCCGCGCGCTCGACCAGGCCGACGGAATAGGAATCGATGGCGATATCTTGGGTCGCCGACAAAGTCGTCAGCGCGAGAATCAACACCAGCACGATCACGCCGACGGCGGCGACGTTGACGAAGGGCAGAAGAAACAGCACGGCGGCGATGCCAAGCATGCAGGTGAGAATCCAATAACGCCGGTCGCCGAAGCGCTGCACCAAAGGCGACCAAAAAACTTTCAAAGAATATGGAAGTTCCAGCAGCCGCAGCCCACCGATGGCGCGCAGCGACACACCGTTGATGCGAAAATAAACCGGCAGCACTTCCCACAAGATCGCCGCCGGCGCGCCTTGAATGAAATACAAGAGCGCGATCACGCCGAGCTTCTGACGCGACGCCGGCGAATCCTTGCGCACGCCCAATAGTCTCCACATCCATGTTTGCATATTCGTTCTTTTATAAAGACAAAGGCGGAAAGATGCCAGCGCGTCGTAACGAGCTATTATCGAAAAGAGTGGAAATAGAAAATAGGTGGCGTACCCTTTCGATACGATCAAAACGAAAGGCTGCCTGTTGAAGCAGGCAGAGAAAGGATACGCCGATGAAAGAGAAACACATTGATAGAAATGAATCAAAGGA
>SHYW01000170.1 GCA_009692615.1 Deltaproteobacteria bacterium
AAGACCTTAATGATCGCTGAAATGAGTTTCAGAAAACTCGATGCACCCCAGCTTGTAGACAAAGTCGCTCGTGGTCAGAAGTACGCAAACGGTCAGGAGGTTCGGGTCGCTGCCTAATTCTTTTTACCCACCAATTGACAACGGCTCCTTCGATTTCTACCGACCATGTCCGGTCCATTATGATTCTCCAATATGATGGGGGCCTTCCGAATCTGGTAGGCCGCCGGTTAACAGTTGCATCACGCAATTCAATTCGCGTGCTTAACGTATGCCAGTGGGTAGGGATTACTGTCTAATTGTAGACAACTTTACAAATAATTATCGTGGGCTTTGAGCGACGTGAGCATGCGGAAAGCGCCAGCATTGAACTGTATTCCCGAGCGATTCAATCCTGGGGGATTTTTCCACGGCGCCGCTCCGGTCATTCCTACCGCATGACGGAATTTCCGCCTGAATACAGCGCGGGCTGATTTCCCAATACGCCGTCGGATTGGAATTGCATGAGAAGCTGTTAGAGCTTGACAGTTTCTGTAGAGCTGGCGATATTTGCCCAGTGTACATTTGTGGAAATTGAAACCGAAAATTTAATGCGCATCTCGGGGTGAAGATGGGTTTTGTGTTTCTAGGCAAAGCCCATGACTGGGTCAAACAGAATTGGAGGACAGCGTGAAGGCAAACAGAAACCGGCCAAGATCCGAGCTGGATGAACTCGGAGCTTGTGGCGCCGCGCTAATCACCGGACAACCAAGGGCTAAGAAAACGGCTGCATATTGGAAACGCCAAATCGGTCGCCTGATGTTCGGCCTATTCGCCTTTCTAGTATCGCTGCCTGTAGGCGACTGTGCCGCGGCTGAGCGGCGCTTGCAGATTGGCTTCGTGAGCATCACATCTACCAATGCGCCGCTGTGGGTCGCGGTAGACAGGGGATTCTTGGCTCAGGAGGGTTTAGACCCCGAACTGATTTTTATTGGAAGTGGCCCAACCATGCTAGCTTCCATGATGGCTCGGGAGATTTCCCTAGTGACGACGGCCGGCACTGCCGTCATGTCCGCGGCAGCGGGTGGAGCGCCAATTAAAATTCTCGCGACTTTCGGCAACCGGCTGGCGGCCGATTTCGTGGCCCGTCCAGGGATTACTCGGCCCGAAGACCTGCGGGATAAACGCGTCGGTGTTCAGAGCATGGGCGGTGGCATATGGATGCAGGCGCTTCTCGCCTTAGAGCACCTGGGTCTGGAGCCCGTAAAGGACCGGCTTCACATTCAAGCGATCGGACCCCAGCCGCAGCTCGCGAAGGCGCTTGAAGCCGGAGCTATTGACGTTACCGTGCTACCGACCGCGTTTAGCCAACCTCTGAAGGCGCGCGGCTATCCGGTATTACTAAACTTTGTAAACGCCAATATTCCGCTTACTCTCAACAGTCTTATTGCTCTGAAGGAGACCGTTGAAAAATCGCCCCAGCTTGTTGAGCGCGTGATGCGCGGGCTTTTACGCGCCATCGCTTTTATCCATCACCCGAGCAATCGCGGCGCGGTTACCCAGATTCTGGCGCGCCGGCTGCGGGTGGAACAACGAGACGCCGAGGAGGCTTATCGGGGCGCACTGGAGACGCTCGAGCGAAAGCCGTACCCGTCAACTGAAGGGCTATTAAACATCCGGCGCACGCTTGCGCGATCGAACCCCAGGGTGGCGAGTATCCAAGTCGAAGATGTCACGGCTACGCGTATCCTTCGCAAGCTTGACGACAGCGGCTTTATCGACGCGCTCTATAAAGATTCCTCTGGCCGATAAGCGACGGGAAATTCCCTCGTCTCCTGGTCAAATGGCTCAAGACAATAAAATTATTGCGACAAGAATGTAATAAACCGCCGACAAACTTTATTGCTGAAGCCGCAACCGCCGCGCTGGTCGGCGATTTAGTTCGACAGGTTTATTTACCCTGGCGAGATTTTGGCGCGCGCTGCAACTTGATTGTCGACAGGCGTTCGAGATAATAATGCGACGCATTCGCCGGACAAGAAATTTAACGCCGCAGCGCGAGTGTCTTTGAGTGGCAGGAGGATAGGATTTTAGACTTCGCCCAGTTGTCGTTGTGGCGTTGCTATTCATATGAGCTTAACGCATCACTCGGATCCATTGCCAGTGACGACGCCCGAGGCGGTGGGAATGTCATCTCCGCGTCTCGAACGCATCGGGCTAGTCTTACGGGCCGACATCGCGAACGGCCGACTCCCAGGAGCGGTGGTCGCCATCGCGCGCAAAGGATATCTTGTTCGCTTCGAGGCCTTCGGTTTCCTTGATCAGGTTGCGGCCATCCCGATGTCAAAGGACGCGATCTTCAGCATCGCCTCAATGACCAAGCCCCTCACCGCTGTCGCGGCACTCATGCTCTATGAGGAGAATCGGCTTTTGGTGCATGACCCAGTAGGAAAATATCTGCCGCAACTCGACAATATGCGGGTTGCGATCATGCACACGGATGCGCACGGCGAGAACAAGCTGATGGGTACCGAGCCTGTTCGGCGCAAACCAACGCTCCAAGATCTCATGCGGCATACCGCCGGGATCACCTACGGCAATCGCGGCGCTAGCGAACTCCACAAGATGTATCCTCAGGATTCAACCAACTCGGCAGATAGCCTCTCGGGACCCGAGTTTTTAGAAAAGCTAGGAGCTTTGCCGCTGCACTATCAGCCCGGCACTGTGTGGGACTATAGCCTTGGCTTCGATGTCCTCGGCCTTGTCATTGAGTCGGTCACCAAACAGCGACTCGGCCGCTTTCTGGAGGAGCGCCTCTTCAAGCCTGTGGGCATGATCGACAGCGCGTTCATGCTGTCCGCGGACAAGGCGAACCGCTACGCGCGGGCTTTTCTCACGGATCCCGAAACGGCTAACCGACAGACGATTCGCGATCCCACGCAACCGCGCAAATTCGATTGCGGCGGCGGCGGTGGATTCGCAACCGCGAGCGACTATTTGCGTTTCGCGCAAATGCTGCTGAACCGCGGCGCGATTGACGGCACGCGCATCCTCGGGCGCAAGACGGTCGAGTACATGACGGCGGATCAGCTTGGTCCAGAGGTCAACATCGACGCCTTGCGTGACTATCCGCTCATCAACGGTTATGGATTCGGTCCCAGCGTCGCCGTTCGGCGCGGTTCCGGTATCGCCGGCGTCATGGGTTCAGCCGGTGACTATCATTGGGGAGGTGCGAACGGCACATTTTTTTGGGTCGATCCCAAGGAAGAACTAGCCGTTGTGTTTATGGCGGCGACGCCCGGCGCCGTGCGTTTCCATTACCGGCAGGTGATCACCTCGTTGGTGCTGCAGGCTATCGCCGATTGACTCGTGGCGGTTCGACGCAGCAGGCGAACCTCGCGGTGGCGCCGCAGTTTTCTTTTCAGCTCGTCAATCGTGTAGGATCGAACTGCAGCGTCATTCAATCCAATCCTACGGCCAAATTTCTCGATTTTCAGAGATAAATGAGGCTGGTGGACGCGCCCCTACATGGATCAAATCACTACGCGGGGCAACATCATCAACAACGCTTTCATGATCAAAGAGTCGCGGGCCGACCGCGGATTGTTGTTCATCACTCATCATCCTCATTAGTTCGTTCATTGACAGTGCAAATCGCTTCAAGCTAGATAGACTCTAGCAATTACTTTTTCTCAAGGACGGCATGTAACAGATGGCGATAAAATCTATTGGCATCGTCGGCTGCGGCGCGATCGGTAAGGCGCTCGTAAAAGCCGTGGAAGACGGCAAGTTGGCGGTGCGCGTTGCCGGCGTGACCAGTCGCACGGAAAAGAGCGCGCGGGAGTTTTTGGCGGCGTTCAAAAATCCGCCGGCGTATCTTTCGCTGGATGAACTTGTCGCTGCGTCGGATTTGCTCGTCGAAGCGGCGGGCGGGCATGTCGTTGCTGAATTGGCGCGGAAAGCTTTTGCGGCAGGGAAAGATTTGATGGTGATCAGCGTCGGTGCGTTGCTCGAATATCCCGAGGTCATGGCGGAGTCGCGGCGCACGGGTTGCCATTTATATGTTCCGTCGGGGGCGATCGCCGGATTGGACGGCATCAAGTCGGCGTGCGTCGGCCGGATCGATCACGTCACGCACACGACGCGCAAGCCGCCGCTGGGACTCGAAGGCGCGCCGTACTTGGTCGAGCGCGGCATCTCGTTGGCCGGCTTGCAGGAAGAGCGCGAGGTTTTTTCCGGCTCGGCGCGCGAAGCTTGCCGAGGTTTTCCGGCCAACGTCAACGTCACCGGCGCGGTGAGTTTGGCGGGCATCGGCCCGGATAAGACGCAGGTGCGGATACTCGCGGTGCCGGGGTTGCCGCGTAACTGCCACGACATCGACATCGAAGGCGAGTTCGGCAAACTCCATGTCCACATCGAAAATATCCCGAGCGAAAATCCCAAGACCGGCAAGCTGACGGCGCTGTCGATCATCCGCGCGGTGCAAGACGTCGTCGATCCGGTGCGGATTGGGAATTAGAAATTGTGACCATCGGTAGTTAATCGTGAGAGCCGCAACCAAACGAAAATAAACTTTCACCACGAAGATCACAAAGGACACGAAGGGCTCGAAAAATTAAAACTCCGAACTTCGTGCTCTTCGTGTCCTTCGTGGTAAATGACATTTTCAACATATGAATAACAGCGATCTTATCGTTCTTACACTTGAGCAGGCCGGGGTGCGCTGGGTGTTTGGCGTGCCGAGCGGGCCGGTGTTGCCGCTGATCGACGCGCTGCGCAAGAGTTCCGTGCGGTTCGTGCTCACGGCCAGTGAGACTTCGGCGGCGTTCATGGCATCGGCCGTCGGTTATTTAACCGGCGTTCCCGGCGTGTGCGTTTCCACCGTCGGGCCCGGCGCGACCAATTTAACCACTGGCGTCGGCTGCGCCTGGTTGGATCGCGCGCCGCTGTTGGCGATCACGTGCAACGTTGCGACGCCATGGCTCGAACGACGCATTCAGATGCGCATCGATCATCACGCGTTGTTCCAACCGCTCACTAAAGCAACTCTCGCGTGCCGCCATGAAAATGTCGGCGAGTTATTTGCTCAAGCAATTGAGATCGCAACCGAAGAACCGCCGGGGCCAGTGCATCTCGATTTGCCGGAAGATGTGGCGCAGGCGGCGGCAGTCGAATTTCGCGGCAGTGTTACGCATTCGAAGCCTGCGCCGGATTTGTCGAACGAAGTGAGCGCTGCGGTTTCAGATGCCTTGAAAACTGCCAAACGGCCACTGTTGATCGCCGGTTTGTCATTCACGCGCAGTGGGGCGAGCAAAAATTTAATTCACTTCATCGAGCGGCAAAATATTCCTTTCGTTACGACCTTGCACGGCAAAGGTTTTTTGCCCGAGAGCCATGGGAATTTTGCCGGCGTCATCGGCCGGTCGCGGCGCAGCGATGTCAAGAAGTTTACTGATCGAGCCGATTGCATCATCGCCGTCGGTTTCGATCCCATCGAGATCAACTATGAAGAGTGGGTAAAGCCCGGTACGCCGATCGTGCACGTCAGCACGGAGGCCGCCGAGAGCGGCAACGGTTTGAATTTGGTTTGGAACCAGGGCTGCGAGTTATCCGCTGCGGTTCGCGCGATGAGCGCCATTCCGGCAACGAAGAACGATTGGTCGGCGCAAGAATGGCGCAGCCTTCGCGAAGCGTTCGACAAGGCGCTTCGCCCGGCGAGCGCCGGATTCGCGCCGCATCAAGCTTTGGATATTTTACGCGAGCGATTACCTGGCGACGCTATTCTCGCCTACGATGTCGGCGCCCACACGCATCAGATCGCGTCGCAATGGCGCACCGATCTGCCGCGAACGATGCTCGCGACCAACGGTTGGTCGTCGATGGGCTACGCCATGCCGTCCGCCTACGCGGCTAAGTTGGTATATCCCGAGCGCGCGGTGGCGTGCGTCATCGGCGATGGCGGCTTTCAAATGACCGCCGGCGAGTTGGCGCTGGCGCGCCGGTTAAATTTAGCGGTGCCACTGATTATCTTGAACGATGGCTGGCTTGGCCTGATGAAAGTTAAACAAGAAAAAAGAAACTATCCGCTCTCCGGCGTGCGCTTGGGAGACCCGCCGCCGTCGCCGCCGCACTATTTCGGCGTGCCTTGCCGGCCGGCGAAGAACGCCGAGGAATTTCGCGCCGCGCTCGCATGGGCTTTCGACCTCGACGGACCGAGCGTTATCGAGGCGTTCGTCGACGCCGAAAGTTATTCCGCCACGGTTTTCGATTGAGATGCGCCCCAATTTTTTTCGTAAACTCACCGCGGAGGCGCTGAGCACGCGGAGTAAAGTGATTTCGATAAAGAAAGACTTCGAACTCTGCGATCTCGGCGTCTCTGCGGTGAAATCTCTTTGTCTTCCTTGGCCGCGTCTCGGCCGCGCTAGGTTCCATGTCAGATATTTCTCCCACCCGTGATCGCTTTCGCTGGACGATCCTGGCGCTGATCAGCGTGTCCCACGTCATCGGCGCGTCGGCGCAGTATGGCATCAACACGCTGGCGCCGTTCTACAAAGACGATCTCGGATTGTCGCGCGCCCAGGTCGGTTTGTTTTTCTCGTCCTTCTACTTGGCGATGACCGGCGCGTCCTTCGGCACCGGCTGGTTGGCCGATCGCTTGGGCGTGCGCCAGACGACGATGCAGGGCCATTTGATCCTGGGCGTTTGCACCGCTATGGCGGCGCTGTCGACTAGTTTTGAATTCGGCTGCGTGAGTTTTTTTCTCGCCGGTTTCGGCTACAGCTTTCTCAATCCGGCATCGACCATCGGCGTGATGACTTGGTTTCATCGCGACGAACGCGCCACCGCCATGGGCGCCAAACAGACCGGCGTGCCGTGCGGCGGCGTGCTGGCGGCGGTGTTGGCGCCGACGTTGGTGTTGCTGATCGGCTGGCGCGGCGCGTTGGCGGCGTTGGGCGGGATCAATTTTATTTCCAGCTTTTTATTCTTCCGTTTGTGGCGCGAGCCGAGGGCGGAAATCCAGGAAGCGCCGACGGCGGAAGAGCGCTCAGCGGATCAAGGCGCGCTCAATGTCGGCGCGCTGTGGCCGATCAGCTGCGCCACGGCGATTTATCTCATCGGCCAGATGGCGCTGATTACTTACGTGCCGCTTTATTTGAAAGACGCCTTGGGTTACTCGCCCTACTGGGCGAGCCAGGCGCTCGCTTTGACCCAAGCCGGCGCCATGGTCGGCCGCGTCGGTTGGGGCGTGATCAGCGACCGGATCTTCGGCGGGCGGCGGAAGATCGTGCTGATCTTGATCGGCGCGGTGTCGGTCGTCTGGTTTATCGCCTTGAGTTTCATGGATCGGAACTCGTCTACTTTTCTATTAATGTCGATTCTGTTTCTCGCCGGCGTTTCCATCGTCGGCTACCAGGGAGTTTCCTACGCGCTGATCGGCGAGATTTCCGGCAAAGCGAAAACTGGGACGGGTCTTGGCATGATGATCGCGATCAATGCCGGCGCGGCGACCCTCGGCACGCCGATCTTCGGTTACATCGTCGATCGCACTGGTTCCTATGCCATCGCCTGGCAAGTGCTGGCGGTGGCGGTGGCCACCGGCATGATCGCCATGGCGATCATGCTCAAAGAGCCGCGCCGCACCGCTGCGCAACCATTTCACAAAGATTAATTCCCAGTGTCGTGGCAACGTCAATATGTCATGTTAACAGCAACGCGATTATGTCAGGGTAGTGCGTTGGGTTGAGGTCGTAAGTTAGAAACCTGGCCATAGCGGAACCCCACCTTGTTGGGGTTGGTTCGATATAGGCCAAGTGTGTGCGTCGTTTTGGAATCGAAGGTAGCGATTTTTTCTGTTTTGTAGAAAATCTCCACTGCGCCATCGAGAAGTACATGGACATCGACTCTGCGCTTGGCGTAAGACCGAAAGGGCGAGGTCTTGG
>SHYW01000171.1 GCA_009692615.1 Deltaproteobacteria bacterium
CTTGCTCTGCTTTTTCTTTCTCGCCCACGCCAAACTCGCAAACGTTGTCTGCTCCCCCACGCTCTTTCCTCCCGCCTCACCTTGTCGGTCTTTCTGCTCTTCGTTATTAGACGACTTGCTAGATGACTTGTTCAGAGATTCCTTAACTGCTTCTTTTACTCAATGCATTGGTGAATCCTCGTTCGACTGACTATGCTACGATGATTTGGATGCAACCACTACGCTCGATGACATTAATCCAATTGGATTCTACGGCGATTCTTACCTTCGCACAATACAATCAGAAAGTTGCGGGGTTGCGTAACGGTCGAGACGATTTAAAAAAAATCACGGGCGCGTCGAGTAAATCCCCCGTATAATGCGAATTGCAACCAAATGAACCGCCCGCGCATCTAACCCTCACAAAGCAATAACTTTTGCTGGCGGTCGACTTTAGCGAGCACGGGAGCATCCATGGCAAACCATTACGACGTGATCATCATCGGCAGCGGCGCCGGTGGCGGCACGCTGGCACACAAGCTTGCGCCGACGGGAAAAAAGATTCTGATTCTTGAGCGCGGCGATTACGTGCCGCGAGAAAAAGACAACTGGAGCGCCAAAGCGGTCAACCTCGAAGGCAAGTACCAAACCAAAGAGAAGTGGCTCGATAAAGACGGCAAAGAGTTACATCCGCATACGAATTACTACGTCGGCGGCAACACGAAATTTTTCGGCGCGGCGCCCGCGATGTCCAATTCAAAGCGCCGTTGCTGAGCGCCACGCCGGAAGCCGCCGAGGAAATTCTCTTCACACTGGAAGCGCCAACATAATGCACGGCCCGCTCCTCGCGCTGCTAACTTTCTTCTTTGCCTTGCGAGTATTTGGACAAGCGCTGGTCGCCTTCACCGGCGTCACCTGGCTGCCGGCGATGGAGCATTGGTTCTCCGGCGTGATTCCCTATCCGGCGCTGCTGATCATTCAGTTGCTCATGCTGCTTCTGATGCTCAAGGTCGTCGGCGAGATCTGGCGCGGCCGCGGCTTTTACGCCGAGGTGCGGCCGCACTGGTCGCAATTTCTCGAGCGCTTCAGCGCCGTTTACGCCGCCAGCATGGTGCTGCGCTACATTCTGACCATGAGCTTACAGCCGGAGATGCGCTGGTTCGGCGGCGTCATCCCGATTACCTTTCATTTCGTCTTAGCCGCGTTTGTTTATGTCTTGGGACGCTATCATCGCACCGCCGACTGATTTGCATGGCTCCACCTCGCATGTTAGAAACTGGCTAGTTTTGGAGGATGAAATGGATTTTCAGCAACTGGCGGACAAGGCACTGCGAGGCATTCTTCCCGAGCGCGAAGAGTTGCACGAAATACTCAACGCGCCGGACGAACAGCTGCCGGAAATTTTGAGCGCCGCCTTCAAAGTGCGCCACCACTACTACGGCAAACGCGTGCAGATTCACGTTTTGCAAAACGCCAAGAGCGGCCTGTGTCCGGAAGACTGCCACTACTGCTCGCAATCGTCGGTGTCCGACGCGCCGGTGGAAAAATACACCTTCATGCCCAAGGCGCAGCTGGTCGAAAGCGCCAAGCAGGCCAAAGCCGCCGGCGCCGTGCGCTTCTGCATCGTCAACAGCGGGCGCGGCCCGACCAACAAAGAGATCGATGAGATTACCGACGCGGTGCGCGAGATCCGCGCCCAAACCGGCATGAACGTCTGCTGCTCGCTCGGCTTGATGAACGAAGACAAGACGCAAAAACTCGCCGCCGCCGGCGTCGGCCGGGTCAATCATAATTTGAACACCAGCCGCGAGCATCACGCCGAGATCGTCACCACGCACACCTACGACGACCGCGTCGCGACCATCGAAAGCGTCAAGAGCGCCGGCATCGGCACCTGCTCCGGCGGGATTATTGGAATGGGCGAAAGCGACGACGACATCATCAACCTAGCAATGACGCTGCGCGCCATGGACATCGACTCGATCCCGGTAAATTTTTTGAACTCAATTCCCAAGACGCCGTTCGAGAAAAAAAGAGAGCTGACGCCGCAACGCTGCTTAAAAACTCTCTGCTTGTTCCGCTTCGTCAACCCGAGCAAAGAAATCCGCGTCGCCGGCGGCCGGGAAGTTAACTTGCGCTCGCTGCAACCCTTAAGCCTTTACCCAGCCAACTCGATGTTCGTCAACGGCTACCTGACAACCCCAGGCCAAGACGCCACCGACGCGCACCAAATGATCCGCGATCTCGGCTTCGAGCTCGATCAGCCGGCGGCGATCTGAGTCGGAGATTGGTTTAACCGCAAAAAGCTTAGCGCAGCAGAGCCGCAACGGAAATTCGGAATACCTCTCGCTAAGACGCCAAGCCCGCAAAGGTCGGAACAACGAGATAATCATTAAGTAAGTATATAAATGTTTACCCTCCGAACTTTGCGTCTTTGCGCCTTTGCGAGAGGCGTATCCGAATCGGAAAAGACTTGTGCGTGGCGCGCAAATTTTCAAATATTGCAGTGCAAAGGTCGCAAAGAAATTCACCTCAAGACTTAGCAGCGACGACTCGTCTTTGGCTCACCCGGCGTTAGCTGCGATGGACTTGATCTCCACCTTTAGCATCCTGATCCCAATCTTTGCAGCAATTTCGGTTACAGAATTTATCGCCGCGATCTTCTGGTGGCCATTCTATTTCCGAAGCGGCGTTCAGATATATCGGCGAGAAATTCAAGGCGAGTGGGAATCTAAGCGAGAGCTTTCCGACATCACGGATTGTTCCAATGCAAGCTTGCGGTTTCGCAGTGCGAACCTTCAGGAAATCTTTTTTCAAGAACCGCTGCTTGGTTTTTCATTGAGCGCAAAGCCCATGATCCACGGGCGGTTGAGTTATAACGGTTCGACATTTGAAATCATTGGACACGCCAATTGGACGCCCATCTGCGTCGCGATCTTGGGTGTGCTCTTTGGCGTGGTGGGTGTGGTCCTATTCGGCTTTATTGGATTGGCCGTGGCGATTCTACCAGCGGTGTTTCTGATCTTGTTGTATTGGTCGTTCCAAACTCGGAAACAACGACTGGACGATCTCGCCGATGAAATTACCGCCAACCTCAAACCAAAAACTCCGAGATAAATTCGTTTTTGGTTTCTTTGCGGCCAACCCTCCGCCTCCGGATCTTCTACTCTGTACTCCTATCCGTGATAGTTTGCGCGGCTTGCGCAAATTTTCCGCGCCACTGTTCCCAAGTTGCTGTGCTCAATGAAAAATACTATCTCACCACGAAGGCACGAAGGACACGAAGGGTTCGGATAATTTATTCTCCGAACTTCGTGCTCTTCGTGTCCTTCGTGGTGAAAACCTCTGTCCCATTTGGTTGCGGCTCTGCCGCGCTGGGCTCTCTGTGGTTAAATTCCCTCTTCCGCATAACGACGACAAGACTAACTGCCCCGCTTACTTCCACCAACTGAGCAGCACCACGCCGCTGACCACCAGCAGCGCGCTTAGGACAATGCGCAGCGTCACCCGCTCGACGTCGCGCAGGAATAGCGCGGTCAAGATCAGCGAGAAGAACGGCCCGGTGCTGCTGATCGGGATGACCACGGAGACTTTGCCCAGATCCAACGCGTAGTAAATGCAAATCATGCCGAAGCTGATGGTGATCCCGGCGGCGAGAAACCACCAGACGCACTGGCGATTCATCTTCCAGGTTTCTTCAGTTTTCTCGACGTACCAGAGCGTCAACACCGACACAACCAGCGACGAAGTGGCGGTGACCGCGGCGGCGAGAAATGGATGGGGCACGGCAGCGAGACCGAACTTGCGCACCACTTGCGACGCGCCTGCCAGCGCCGAAGCTGCAATGGGAAACCAGAGAAATGCTGCTGAGCCGGCGAGCTTCATCGAGCCGCTGCGCCAGGAAAGCAAAATAATTCCCGCGATGATCATCAAAGTCGCGACGACAATCGCCAGCGTCATCTGCTCGCCGAGAAAAATAATTGCCATGATCGCGCTAAACAGCGGCGTGCTGGCGCGGATCGGATCGGTGATCGCCACGCCGAGGGCATCGATGCCTTTATAGGTGAGTAGCCGCGTCAGTCCCGGCTGAAAGAAGCCGACCAGAACAAAGATCAAAACCGAAACAAGCGTCACCTGGGCCAGCGGCACGAACAAAAACGTCAGGCTCCAGAGAAAAACGATATTGATCGAAAGGCTGCTGACGACGCCGGTGGCCGGATTCGAATAGCGCAGCGCCTTCTTGGTGAATATATTGTGCAAGGCAAACAGAAACGCGTTGGCCAGTGCGAAAAATTCAGCGGGAATAGAAGTCATTGCGTGGAGACAGCCGGTGTTTTTAGAGCGGCGATCGAAGTCAAGTTATACCCGACTTGCCGCGATTAAACCACGTGAGAGCCGCTGTGGAGTTAAGTGGCGCCGCCTATTTCACGCGAAAGCTCTGATAGCGCAAGCCCCGGCGCGCTTTTTTGGCGCGGAACTTGATCCGCTTTCTTTCCGCCGCGCGATCGTCGCCGGCGTGCTCGTAAGTATGGTGTTTGCCGGTCTTGGGATCGAAGAAACCGATATAGCCGCCGGGATTGACGCCGAAGGAGCGCAACGTTCTGCCATCGTGACTGCGGTTGAGAAAATCGTTGCGCCCGCCGCGCTCTTCGGTGCCGGTAAAATAAAGCGGCAAGACGAAGTTGGAAACTTCGACGCCGTCGATTTCATAGCTCTCGTCCTGCACCGCGTCACACATCTCATACCAATGAAACACCGTACGGCGAGAATGCTTGGGATGGGGCCCCATGGCGAGCAAATTCACGTCCGGGTCGCCGATCAGTTCCAGCGCTTCGTGGGACAGCGTGACGCTCCAGCTCTCGTCGAGCAGTTCCGACAGCTCACTGAAAACAAACCCGTAGGGAATGCCGCGATTGTGCTTCTCGTGATAACCGAGGGCGTCGGTGGTTTTGGCGGCCACGCATAAATAAATAATCGCATCGCCGCGCATGTCGGCCGCCCGCGGCGTGCCTTTCGCCGTCGACCGGCCTTCGAGCCGCAGCGTCGCGCCCAAACTCCAGTAGGGCTCGAAGTCCTGGGCGATCTGGCGGTTGATGGCGCGGATAGCGCGCAGCACTTTTTCATCGGTAATCTGGCCGTCGGAGTGATTGACGACTGAGATGATCATCCCACGTTCCTCCCGTGCGAATAAACTTCTCCTTAGATCTCATGCCCATCGCTTCCCCGTCAAGTCAGTTAACGTTGCAAAGCGCCCGGCCATTTGCCAGATTGATCGCGAAGGACATCCATGGCGACGAAAACCGCGATCATTTCGATAACCAATTTGAAAACCGAAGACCTGCCGGTGCTGCGTGAAGCTTTCAAGCAAGTCGCCGGCGTGGGAAAAGTCGACTTCAGCGTCGAGCGCAGCGTCACCGTCTTGGAGTTCGATCCGGCGCAGTCGCACATCGACGATTTTCTCCGCGCCATCCTCAAAGCCGGTTTTCAGGTTCAGTAGTTTAAATTCTGACAGAAACTTAATGCCCCACCCGCGGCAGTGTACAAGCCGTGTACGCTCGTCTAGGATGACGGCCATGCTAGACAACTTCCTGCAGATTCTTCCAGAAGTCATTTTCGACGCCGCCGAAAAATTGGGCGGGCGCTGCACCGGTCGTTTCTACGCGCTCAATGCCATGGAAAACCGCGTCTACGACATCGAGATGGAAGAAGGCCCCCACGTCGTCATCAAATTTTACCGCCCCGGCCGCTGGAGCCGCGCGACGATTCAGGCCGAGCATGATTTCTTGAAGGCCCTCGAAGCCAGCGAAATTCCCGTCGTCTGCCCGCTGACGGACGACCAGGGACAATCTATTTTCGAAATCAACGGAGTAATGTTCACGATCTTTCCGAAGCGTCCAGGGCGACTCGAGCCGGAGCTTAATACCGAACAGTTAACGCGCCTGGGCAGGTTCATGGCGCGCCTGCATAACGTCGGCGCGGCGGTCAAAGGCGCTCCCCGTTTACGGCTCGATGCGCAAACTTACGGGCGCGAACCGTTGAAGTTTTTAATCGATGGAAACTTCATACCGATGCAACTCGCCAGTCGTTTCGAAATCATCGTCAGCCAAATTTGCGACGCCATCACGCCTCGTTTCGCGGACGTCGAGTACGTTCTGCTCCACGGCGATTGCCATTCGGGAAATATATTGTGGAATCGAGATGATCCGTATTTCATCGATTTCGACGACATGCTCTACGCGCCGCCGGTGCAAGACATCTGGATGCTCACCGGCGGCGACGACGAATATGGCAAGAAGCAAAGGGATATCTTGCTCGATGCCTATGAAGAAATGAGAGCATTCGACATGACGACCATGAAGCTCATCGAGCCGCTGCGGGCGCTGCGCATGATTCACTTTTCCGCCTGGATCGCGCGCCGCTGGGAAGACAGCGCTTTCAAGTTGGGGTTTCCCGCCTTCGGCACCGAGCGCTATTGGCAGGAGCAAATCGAAACGCTCGCCCTGCAATTAGAAAAAGTGCAGACCCAACCCACCGCTCTCTACCGTTGAACCACTGATCATTCCGATTGGCGCGGCTCTTCGGTGAAAGAAAGTTATTCCATCAGGTTCAAGGGCGTTTCCAGCTGTCCCAGGTGCGGAGAATATTTCCGGTGATCTTGTCGGGATCGGCATCAGGGATCGGTTCGAATTTCTGTAGCCGTCCCGCGAAGCAATCGGCCAAGTAGAGATTCCCGAGTTGATCCGTGGTGATCCCATGTGAACAGTTGAGCCGCCCAGCCTGGCCCCCCGGAGCGCCCCAGGCGTAAAGAAAGTTACCGTTCAGATCGAACTTAAGAATTCGGCTGATCGGCGCGTCACCGACCCAAATGAACCCTTTGTCGTCGATGAATTGATTCACCATCAGGGTGGGCTGATTGGCCGGCCAGTGCGGTGATTTCAAGGGCCACATGTCGAGAAATTTTCCGTTCTCGTCGAAGACCTGCATTCTTGCGTGACCGCGGTCGATGACGAAGAGTCGGCGGTCGGCGCTGATCGCGATGCTGTGGACCGTATTCCATTCGTTGGGCTCTGGGTTCTTCGGATCCTTGGGCGGCCCGCCCCAGTCCATGATGAAGTTGTCGTTGGCGTCGTACTTGACAACCCGCGTGCCGCCGTAACCGTCGGTGATGAAGTAAGTCCCGTCGGGCAGCCAAGCGATGTCCGTCGGCCGGTCGAAGGTGTTCGGCCCGCGACCGCGTACACCCAACTGCCCTTTGCTGTGAACCAGCTTGCCGTCGTGAGTGAATCGGTAAATCATGTGCAGCTGGTCGTCGATGATCCAGACATGCTTCTGTTTATCGTAGGGGCTGATCTTGCTCTGGTGTGGCCCACGACCGCAGGGATTCTTGGCGAACAACTCTTCGAGATGCGGCCACTCGTCGACCAGGTTGCCCTGGCGATCGAGCACGTAAATCGAGTGCTGAAACCGGCGCTCCCATCCCCGGCTTTTCTCCGGTATCCATCTTCGTTGCCAGCACCCCGCCACTCCTGGATACCCTAGATTCACAAGCGAAGTGCAACACTATTGGGATAAGGTGTTGCTATGGGACAAAAGTATCAACAGTTTTCGCTTGAAGAGCGCTGTACGCTTTGCCGACTTAGCCAAGCCGGGAAAACAAAGCGCCAAATCGCGGCA
>SHYW01000172.1 GCA_009692615.1 Deltaproteobacteria bacterium
TTTCCCGCTTGCTCTGCTTTTTCTTTCTCGCCCACGCCAAACTCGCAAACGTTGTCTGCTCCCCCACGCTCTTTCCTCCCGCCTCACCTTGTCGGTCTTTCTGCTCTTCGTTATTAGACGACTTGCTAGATGACTTGTTCAGAGATTCCCTAAGTGAAACATGGGATCTTCATACCAAACCGGGTAGAGATGAAGCCCTCCACTTTGTTCGAGTGACTCAAGCACGAGTTTTACGCCGTCAGCATCATCTAAATCACCGAGGGCATTTGCAATATGTAATACAGCGAGACCGTTGTCAGGTTTTGATTCTAAAAACTTGAAGGCTGCGTAAAGTCGAAGATATTTGGAGTCGACGGATGAGTCTTGGATCAACTCTGGTCGTTCGATTCCAAACATGGCGACGTAGCCGTAGTCAACATCATACGCTGCCATGTAGTCATTCAAGATCCCTGCGGTGCTTTTTGGCAATCCAATTTTGGGGATTTCGATGGTGCCGATTTTAAACGATTCGCGGATGGACATGTGTCTACCACTTCACCGGTAGCGAGGATTTCTACTCTTCCGGCGCCCCGCCGGATGTCGCCAAATCTTCGACTTTGATTTTTTCGACGTTCATCTTTTGCGCCGCGCTGCTCATCCGTTCCAGCACATCGTCGAAGCTCAGCGGTGGAGCGTCTTTGGGGCGGAAGCGGATTGGGTTGATTCTCGCCACAACGAAACTCTTTAGGTAGGGGCTGGTGAGGCCTTTGGCTTTGAGGGCTTCGACTTTTTCGACGACGGTTTTGTCGAGGTCCATCAATGTTTTCGCTCGTTGGCGACGAACTTCGATTGCCGATTCAAGTGGCTTCTTTAGGAATTGGTCCGAACGGCGGAGGATCGGATGATAGGCGCCGCCGCTGAAGCGGCCGTTCTCTAGATAACAAAGGCCCAGCGTGATCAGGGCGGCTTCTTCGAATTCCAACGCATAGCTTTCCTCCGTCGCTTCATCGAGGGTCGCCAGCTCCTGGTACATTTTAATCACTTCCAGCGCGCGCTCGCGCAGGTTGTGCGCTTTCTCGGTGTTGAGTGCGAGAATTTGATACGCTGTTGCTGCTTCCGGCACGACGATGGCGATAATCGCTTTCGCGCCTAAAGTTTTCATCGCTTGTAAGCGGTGGTTGCCATTGGGCGTCCAGTAGCGGGTAGCGCTGTCTTTGACTTCCTTGCGCACGGCGACGATCGGATCGAGAAAGCGGCCGAGCTTGGCGATGACGGTTTCGAGTTTGCGCGCATGCGCGTCGGACAAATTACGTTGGAAGGGCGTCGGTTCGACTTGGTCGATGGGTAACGCGGCGATGACCAGCCACTGCTCGCCGAAGGGCTCGCGATAGGTTGTTAAAACTTTACCACCGTCCCGATCTATAGCATCTTGCAGCGCCGTGACATTACTGGGCGGCGTAGCGGCGAGAACTTCTTTGGCCGAAAGGCCGGTTGATTTACCGGCTAGCTTACGCCGTTTGCGCGGCGCGGTGGATTTCTTCTTCGCTTTTTTTTCAGCCATCGGCTTCGACCTCGGCTCGGATTGTGCCGCCGTTGCCGTCGTGTTGCGGCTCGAGTCTCTGCATCTTGGCTTTGGACATTACTATGCGCAGCGCCGTGCCGGCAACCAATGCGCCGCCGATAAGCACGGCTATCGGCGCGCCGGCGAATTCTGCAATGGTTCCGGCGAAGATGCCGCCGATGGGCGTCACTTCCCAAGCGAGTCCGGAGATGCCCATGACTCGGCCGCGCAACTGTTCGGGTAAATGCAATTGCAAGGTTTGGTTGACGCTGGTCATATAAAACTGGCTGGTCATTCCTAAGGCGAAGACCAAGCTCAACGACAACGAGTAAATCGGCGAGAGCGCAAACAGCATTAAAAAAATCCCGAACAGCGTCGCGCCCAGCGCGGTTTGCAAAACTTGCCGGCCGGTGTGAGAGAAAACCGCGGCCATCAACGCGCCGACCAAGGCGCCGGCACCGGCGGCGCTTTGCAAAAAACCGAAACCGCGTGAGCCGACGTGGAGAATGTCGCGGGCGAATATTGGCATTAGGATGACGTAGGACATGCCGAAGATGCTGTTGAAAAAAGTCAGGCCGATGAAGGTCAAGTAGAGTTCGTTGTGGCGAATGAAGTTCACGCCGTCTTTCATCTGCTGCAGCATGCCGCCGCGGCTGGCTGCGGTGGGCTGATGTTGCAAGCGGATGAACAGCCAGAGCGTTACCGCGCTCAGTGATGCGGCGAAGCAAAGATAATAGGTGACGGCGACGCCGAACAAATAGATCAATATCCCGGCGAGGGCCGGACCGGTGAGCTTGCACAGTTGCCAGACGGTGCCGCCGATGGCGACGGCGTTGGGAATATCTTCTTTGGGCACCATGTGCGGCAGGAGCGCCATGCGGCTCGGCCGATCGAAGGCGCGCACCGCACCGGAGATAAACGCGATGGTCATGACATGCCAGAGTGCGACCTGTTTGGCGAAGATCAAAGTTGCCAGGATTAAATAGAGCAGCGCGACGGTGGATTGCGCCGCGATCATGATGCGCCGGCGATCGGCGCGGTCGGCGATCACGCCGCCGACGAGAGTCAGCGTGATGGTCGGAATCGCTTGGCTGAGCCCGGTGAGGCCGAGCAGCAGCGGCGAGTTGGTGAGCTCGATCACCAGCCAGCTTTGCGCCACGAATTCCATATTTTGCGCCAACACCGAAGCGAGTTGGCCAAACCAATACAAGCGGTAATTGCGGTGGCGCAGTGCGCTCAGTGCGAGGCTGAAACGCCGTCGTGGATTAATCGCTATCATCTTTGACGAATTGAATGAGCGTGAGCATGCCGCGGATCCGAGTTGTAAATTAAAACCTCGCTCGATTGTAGAACCGAATGCTTCCTTTTATCATGAGCCAACATCTAAAGGGAAAGGCTATATTGCATGGCTCAATTCGATTACGATCTGTTTACCATCGGTGCCGGCTCCGGCGGCGTGCGCGCGAGCCGCATCTCGGCTTCCTTCGGCGCCAAAGTGGCGGTCGCCGAGGAACGCTATCTCGGCGGCACCTGCGCCAACGTCGGCTGCATTCCCAAGAAGCTCTTGGTTTACGCGGCGCACTACGGCGAGGATTTCGCAGATCACGGTGGTTACGGCTGGAGTACCGGCGAGCGGCGCTTCGATTGGGCCAAGCTGATTGCCAACAAGGACAAGGAGATCAACCGGCTGAACGGCGTCTACCGAAAACTTCTCGCCGACGCCGGCGTCAGACTTTTCGAAGGGCGCGCCGAGGTCGTCGACCCGCACACGGTGGTGATCGACGGCAAACAGATCACGGCGAAATATATTTTGGTCGCCGTCGGCAGCTGGCCGGCGGTGCCGACATTTCTCGGTTCGGAATTGGCGATTACTTCCAACGAAGTTTTTTATCTGCCGACGCTGCCGGGAAAAGTCATCGTTGTTGGCGGCGGATACATCGGCGTTGAGTTCGCCGGCATTTTTCACGGCTTGGGCGCCAAGACCACGCAGCTCTATCGCGGCGATTTGTTTTTGCGCGGCTTCGATAAAGATATTCGCTCAACCCTCGCCGAAGAGATGCGAAAACGCGGCATCGATCTGCGTTTCAATAGCGACATTGTGAAGATCGAAAAAAATCGCGGCGCGCTCACGGCGACGCTCGCCGACGGTCAAACCATTGAAGCCGAGCAGATCCTTTACGCCACCGGGCGCAACTCGAAGACGCCCGATCTCGGCTTGGAAAAGGCCGGCGTGAAGCTCAAAGCCAACGGCGCGGTGGTGGTGGACGATTATTCAAAGTCGAGCGTCGACAGCGTCTACGCCATCGGCGATTGCACCGATCGCATGATGCTCACACCGGTCGCTATCGCCGAGGGAATGGCGTTGGCCAACACGCTGTTCAATAACAAGCCGACCAAGCCGAGCTATATGAACGTTCCCACCGCGGTGTTTAGCACGCCCAACTGCGGCACCGTGGGGCTCACAGAAGAGGAAGCGCGCGGGCGCAATTTCAAGATCGACGTTTATCGCACCGCCTTCAAGCCGCTCAAACATACGCTCAGCGGCCGTGATGAACGGACCATGATGAAGCTGATCGTCGATCAAGCGAGCGACAAAGTGCTCGGTTGCCACATGGTCGGCGCCGACGCCGGCGAGATGATTCAGGGCTTCGCCGTGGCGCTCAACTGCGGCGCCACCAAAGCTCAGTTCGATCAGACCGTCGGTATTCACCCGACCGCGGCGGAAGAGTTTGTGACTATGCGCACCAAACTCGGTTAGGGGCGACGGCCTGGCAGATTAGCCTTGTTGGTCACCTGGGGTTGCAGGTCTGTCATATTTACCTTGGCGCCGCGGGACGGTGTGGCGCGTAAGTTCCAAAGAGTTATCAGCGTCCGCTGGCATATCGGTTGCTCCATTCAGGGTTGATCCGTAGCCCGGAAAAGGAGTCGCCAATGGACCGGTTAACTTTTCGCCACCAATTGCTCGCCACCATGGATCGCAAAGTTCATTGGGCCTGGCCGGCGTTCACTTCGGGTCGGGTGCCCAAGGAGCGGTTGCACTACCACTTCGAGCAAGAGTACGGCACGTACGTGCGCGACTTTCCGGTGATGGTTGGCTGGGCTTTTGTCCACTGTCCGATCGCCGAAGTGCGCCGCAGCTTGGCCGAGAATCTCTACGAAGAAGAAACCGGCGGGTTGGTCGCCGGCAACCCGCACCCTGAGCTGTTTCTGGAATATCCGCGCGGCTTAGGCATGGACGTTGAGCGCTTCAAGCATGTCGAACTGCTGCCGGCGGCGAAACGTTATCGCGACTTTCTCGACGCCGCCACCCAGCGCCAAGGTTGGGACGTTGCTGCCGCCATCGTGACAATTTTTATCGAAGGCACCAAGGATGACAGAGCGCTCTTCGATCCATCGGTGACAGTGCATGTGCCGCCTTTAGAGCAGCATCCGCTGGTCAAATTTTACGACATGCCGGTGGAACACTTGGCGTTGACAAAAGCGCATCGGCAAGTCGAAGCGCACCATCGCGCCTTGGCCTGGCGGGCGATTTTAGAATACGTCCACCCGACCCGCCGCGGCACGGTGTTGCGCGCCTTCGAAGAAGCGTTGCATCACTGGCTGCTGTACCGCGATGAAGTCGCCGTGACCTGTGGCATCGGGCTGAGTGAAGCGGGGATTTTTAGTAAGGCGATGTAGGTTGTCTGCTTGGTGTGTCGAAAGAGGGCGGGTCTGGACCCGCCCCTACGAATCTCAAATCTCTCCTCTGTGCTCTGTGTACTACTATACCGCACAATTTACGCGGCCTGCGCAAATCTTCTGCGTAGCCGATCCGTAGGGCGACCAGCCGGTCGCCCCTACGTCCCTTTTGTGGCCTTTGCGTTCTTTGCGGCCAATCTTCTTCGGTTGCGGCTGTGCCGCGCTAGGTCCTCTGTGGTGACCGGTCATCATCCGATCGCCTCGCCGCGATAACTCATCGCTAGTATCTGCATCGGATTGAGCGGCCGTTGGCCGTTGGCCTGTTCGATTTGAATCGCGGCTAACGGACAATCGGAGCAGGTGACTTTGGGCTCGCCTTCGGCCATTTGCTGGAACGCGCGGTTGCCCCATTTGAGCGATTGCTCGAAGTGCTCTTTCTTCATCGCCCAAGTACCGTCGTGGCCGGAGCATTCTTCGACGACTTTCACTTGGGTGTCCGGCAGCAACGACAGCACGTCGCGGGTTTTGTAGCCGACATTTTGCGCGCGCAGGTGGCACGGGATGTGGTAGCTGATATTGCCGGCGCCGGTTTTGAAACTTTTATTAAGTTTGCCTTGGCTCGCCAACTTCGCCAAAAATTCCATCGGGTCCATGACATTGGCCGCGACTTTCTTGGCTTCGTCGTTGCCGAGAAGGCGCGGATATTCTACCCGGAGCATTTGCGAGCAGGTAGGATTGGTCGCGATTACAGTGCGGCCGGCGTCGACGAAGGGCTTCAGGTAGGCGACGTTGAACTTCGCCGCTTCGATGGCGCCGTCCATGTCGCCGTTGTGCCACAGCGGCATGCCGCAGCAGCGCTCGTAGGCGATCTCGACATCGACATTATTCTGCGCCATGACTTCCAACGTGGCGTTGCCGATCTCCGGTTGATTGTAGTTGACGTAGCAGGTTGAGAAGAAGGCGATCTTCGCCGTCGGCTCTCCCTTGGTTGCTTTGCGCTGCGCGGCGAATTGTTTTGCAAACGTCGTGGAGGCGAAGGGCGGCAACTTCTTGTCCTTGTGAATGCCGAGGACGCTCTCCATCACTTTTCGATTCAAGGTATTTTCATTGCCCCAGTTGGCCAGCGGCGCGGTGGCGGTGGCGAGTTTTCCGATGAGATCGGGATTGCCCAACAGTTTATCCGCTAGCGGCACGCCGTTTTTTCTTACCTCCTGGGCTTTGGCCCGGGCCATCAGGCGCGGAAAATCGATTGCCCAGTCGTGGTCGCCGGGGGTGTAGGGGCACTTGATATAGCAGAGCTTACATTGGAAACAGTCGTCGACGATGGCGCGGACATCTTCGGTTTTTAATTTCTTCGTATCGACATCGGCGTACTTGCCTTCGACGCAATAGTCGTCAACCGCGTTGAATAATTTGGGAAAGCTGCCGCAATATTTGACGCACATGCGGCAGTCGGCGCACCGGCCAAAGATCCGTTCGGTTTCGGCGCGTAAATCTTTTTCGTCGTAATAGCGTGGGTCGGTGGGATCGTAGGCTGGATGGTTGATCACGGCTGGCTCCCTTCGAGATGGCGACGCCTCGAAACTCTTATAGCCGCCGGAAGCGGCTGGCGCAATGAATGGCGTTGTTAACGTTATTCTCGGTGCCGCGTCTAATCGAGCAAGGAGGTTCTTATGAAAGCAAAATCAACAATCACACTGTTCGCGGCGGGGCTGGTTTCGCTGGCGGTTTTCAACGTGCCGGCGCAGGCTGAGCCCAATCGCTGGAACCATTTTCCCCGGCATGATGTTCGACCGGTGGTAGCACGCCATGAAATTCGTCAGGACTGGCGCGAATTGCACAAGGATCGCGCCGAGCTGGCGCGGGATCAGGCGGAGCTTGGGCGCGATCGCGCCGACTTGCGAAACTTGTATCGCAGTCACGCGAGCCGCGGCGCCATAGATGGTAAGAGAGCCGAGATTCGTCAGGACGTTCGCGAGATCTACCAGGATCGTCGGGAGATTCGCGACGATTACGCAGAGCTGCGTCGCGACCGCGGCAACTTTGGCTCCGGCACCAATGGCCGGTTTGGCGATCGTCGGGATTGGAACCGCCAGGATAACGGCCGCTGGGGCCGCGGTTGGGATTACGGTAGAGATTAATCCACTCGCCAATTCCCGCTGGACTAATTCACGATTCCTCCAAGTCCCGGCAGGCGCCGCCTCCGGGACTTGGCTATTGTGTCGTGGCAACGTCAATATGTCATGTTAACAGCAACGCGATTATGTCAGGGTAGTGCGTTGGGTTGAGGTCGTAAGTTAGAAACCTGGCCATAGCGGAACCCCACCTTGTTGGAGTTGGTTCGATATAGGCCAAGTGTGTGCGTC
>SHYW01000173.1 GCA_009692615.1 Deltaproteobacteria bacterium
CTTGCTCTGCTTTTTCTTTCTCGCCCACGCCAAACTCGCAAACGTTGTCTGCTCCCCCACGCTCTTTCCTCCCGCCTCACCTTGTCGGTCTTTCTGCTCTTCGTTATTAGACGACTTGCTAGATGACTTGTTCAGAGATTCCTTAAGTGCCGCCCCCATCGCGGTTTCGCCGATCGAGCTGGATAGGCCGCCTAAGACTTCTCCGAAATCACAGCCGGCTGGGACTCTATCGGCAGTATTGGCAGTACCCACCCAGGGGGTTGCCGCCGATGGATGATTCCACGCGATCGCGGTTGGCCGGCGCAGCCTTGTTGTTGCAAACGACTGTTGATTCATGAACCGAAACGGTTTCGGTTTTTGCGGGAATTGATGGGATCGAAGGCGGGACTTTTCGGGAGAGGGTGGACCAAGCCGCCACGCGCCCCGCTCCGTGGAGACATTGTGGAGACATGCGGCCAAAAAGGCTTTACATACAGCAACTTATTTTTGATCACAGGTTCTTCAATCGTGTGAATCATATTGATCTGGCAATTCGTCTTTAGTTCTGGTAAATCCTTGCAGTGGCCCTCGATAGAAGTTACCAAAATGATCCGCGCAAGCTCCTTGGAGACATTGGCAGTTGAGCCAGCGGGGCAGGGCGCGTAAGTACTTGAAGTTACTATCGGGAGAGGTGGCCGAGCGGTTGAAGGCGCACGACTGGAAATCGTGTGTGCGGTTAACCCCGTACCGAGGGTTCGAATCCCTCCCTCTCCGCCAAGTCTCTCTGGCTGGCGGTCGAGGCTGTAAATCGGTTGGGCTGGCGAAATCGGCTGCAGTTTGCCAGTATGCGTTAGGTGAATGCGTCGGCGTGCGATCGGGATGTCGATTGCTGATAGTTAGGTCCTGTGCAAGGCGGCACCGCGAACTCCGTCAGGTCCGGAAGGAAGCAGCGGTAGCGGCACACCCCTGTGCCACAGGGAAACCTGGCTGTCAGCAATGGGCATCCCGGCCGCGCTTGGCGCGCCATCTCAGATTCCATATTTCAAATTCGTAAGCTCCGATTTGCGGTTTGAGATCGGTCGTTCCCGAAGGGATCAATGTCCTACCTAGTTTTGGCGCGTAAATGGCGGCCGCAAAGTTTTGAAGATGTTTCCGGCCAGGAACACATCACTCGAACTTTGCGTAATGCCATCGCGGCAAAACGAATCGCCCACGCCTATTTGTTCACCGGCGTTCGCGGAGTCGGCAAAACCACCGCGGCGCGCATTCTCGCCAAGGCGCTGAACTGTGAGAACGGTCCCACCGCGACGCCCTGCAACGAGTGCAGCCAGTGCCTGGAGATTACCGCCGGTAGCTCCATCGATGTCATTGAAATCGACGGCGCTTCTAATCGCGGCATCGAGGAAATCCGCCAGATCATCGAAAATGTTCGTTACCAGCCCGCCCGTTGCCGCTTCAAAGTCTACATCATCGACGAGGTGCACCAAGTCACCAAGGATGCGTTCAATGCCTTGCTAAAAACTTTGGAAGAGCCGCCGCCGTCGGTAAAATTTATTCTCGCCACCACCGAACCGCATCGCTTGCCTGAGACAATTCTGTCACGCTGCCAGCGTTACGATTTTCGCCGCATCAGTTTACGCGATATTGTCGAGCGGCTCGGCGCGATCAGTAAAAGCGAGGGGCTGAAGATCACCGACGGCGCCTTGGTGCTGCTCGCCAGGGAAGCGGATGGCAGTATGCGCGATGCCCAATCGCTGCTCGAACAGGTGCTCGCCTGCGCCGAACCGGCCGAGGGTAAGGGCGAGCAAATCGCTGTGGATGAAATCCTCTTGCAGGACATTCTCGGCTTGGCCGAGCGCCGGCTCCTTTACGATTTGTCCGCGGCGGTTCTCGATGGCGATGCCCACGGTTGTTTGCGCATCGTGGCCGAGGTGGTGCATCAGGGCCGCGACCTGAATCGGCTGTCGCGCGATTTGGTCGAACACTTTCGCAACCTCTTGGTGGCCCGGGTCGCGGCGCAGAAAAGCGTGCCAGCGGCTAACTCGTCTTTCAATTCAGGCACGACGCCGTTGTTGGATTTACCCGATCAGGAGATCGCCGATCTGAGTCGCCAGGCGGGGCAGGTTTCGGTCGAGACCTTGCTCGATTATCTTAATTTTATGGCTGCCGGAGATGACGAGATCGGCCGCTCGGCGACGCCGCGTTTCTCGTTAGAAACGGTTTTGGTGCGCTTGGCCACATTGCCAAAAACTTTGCCGGTGGCCGAATTGGTCGAGCGTTTGGAAAGGCTGGAAGTCAAAACGCCGGCGGGCGGGGCAATGCCTCAAGCCTCGGCGCGTTTGAGCGAAGCGCTGACGCCGCCGGCCAAAACTTTCATCAAGGAAGCACCGAAAGAATCTTCGATACCAGCGCCGGCGCCGGCCGCCGCGCCGCGTCTGGTGGAAACGCCGCTGCGCGCCGCGACCGGCGATGTCTGGCGCGACTTCGTCGCCTTTGTCGGCACCGAGAAAAAATTTCTCGCTTCCCATCTTGAGTCCAGCGAGCCCCTCAGTCTGCCGCCTGGGCCGGTGAAGATCGCCGTGTCCGAGCGCCAGCATTTGGCTTATCTACAGGACAGCGACAACTTGGCGACGCTCAAGGATTTGGCCAAGCGCTTTTTTACTCAGGATGTCGCCGTGCAAATCGTCGCGCAGATTGGCGAGCCTAGCGGCCTCGATGCCGCCGCCGCCACGGCGGCTAATCCGGGCGACGAGCGCAGCCCGATGGTCAAGGAGGCGCTGAGGATTTTTGGCGGATCGATTCGCAATGTGCGGCGCGAGACTTAAATTCTATTCTAACGGCGAAGCAGGCGCGTCGGCGCCGGGAGGTTTGGATGGCTAGTATCGGCGGCATGGGCAACCTTTTGAAGCAGGCCCAAGAGATGCAGGCGCGCATGGCCAAGATCCAAGAAGATTTGGCCGGCAAGACGGTGCAGGGCTCCGGCGGCGGCGGCATGGTGCTGGTGACGGTGAACGGACAATTTAATCTAACCGCTCTCAAGATCGAAGCCGCGGCGATCAATGTTGAGGAAAAAGATCTGTTGGAAGATTTGATTCTCGCCGCGGTCAACGACGGCATGCGCAAGGCGCGCGAGCTGGCGTCGGCGGAAATGGCCAAGCTCACCGGCGGCCTAAAGATTCCCGGCTTGATGCCGTAGCGATCGCGGTTCGAACCAGCTTCGCAATGATTCCATCTCAACGTGCGACAATCTGAAATATGAAATTTGCAATATTAAATGCCGAGCGCCGCGAGGCGATCCCATGACCATGTATCCCGCGCCCTTGGCCCGTTTGATCCAAGAGTTATCGAAGCTCCCCGGCATCGGCGAAAAATCCGCCGCGCGCTTGGCTTTTCACATGTTGAAAGGGACTAAGGACGATGTCTTTCGCTTGTCCGAAAGCATCGGCAAGCTGCGTCAAGAAATGGGCTTGTGCCAACTCTGCTTCGGCTTTAGCGAAGTGAAGGCGAGCAACGATGGCGATTCGGACCAAGCCACGCTGTGCGATGTCTGTCGGAGTTCAGAGCGCGAAAAAGATAAGATCTGCGTCGTCGAAGAGCCCGCCGACATAATCGCGGTGGAGAAGTCGCAGGAGTTTCGCGGCCGTTATCATGTTTTGCACGGCACGATTTCGCCCCTCGACGGCGTCGGGCCCGATGCCTTGCGGATCAAGGAACTGCTCGAACGATTGCGCGATAACGAAGTGAAAGAAGTCATCGTCGCCACCAACCCGACGATGGACGGCGAGGCGACGGCATTCTACTTATCGAAGGTGATCAAGCCGCTCGGAGTTTCGGTCACGCGCATCGCCCGCGGCCTGCCCATGGGCGGCGACTTGGAATACACCGACGCCGTGACGCTGGGAAAAGCCTTGGAAGGTCGGCGCGAAATTTAATCCCGTTCAGCGCTCAGAAAACTTTCCTAAGGTTATCGATCAGCAACCAGCACAGCATCGCGATGGCCGCGGATGCTGGGATCGTCAATATCCACGCCCAGACAATTCGTCCCGCGACGTTCCAACGCACCGAGCGCAGCCGGCGCAAGGAGCCGACGCCGATGATGGCGCCGGTAATCGTATGGGTCGTCGAGACCGGGATGCCGAAGTGCGCCGCGCCGAACAGCGTAAAGGCACCGGCGGCTTCGGCGGCGAAACCGCCGATCGGCTGCAAACGGGTGATGCGCGAGCCCATGGTGTGGACGATGCGCCAGCCGCCCGACAAAGTACCGAGTCCAATGGCGGCGTGGGCCATCAAAACGATCCAGAACGGAATGAACAGTTTTCCGACTTCGTCGCTGACCAGATGACGATACTCGGGCACGATGAACAATGCGCCGGCGATGATGCCCATGGTTTTCTGCGCGTCGTTGGTGCCGTGGCCGAGACTATAAGCGGCCGCTGAGATCAATTGACCGCGCCTAAATATATGGTCGACGTTGGCCGGAATTGCCCGCTTAAATATATTCAGAATCGCCAACAGGTTAAGCATGCCCAGTCCCATTCCCAACAGCGGTGCGATGATGATGAAGATTAATGTGTTGATCCAACCGCCGGGTAAAATAATTCCCAACCCCGCCTTGGCGATGCCGGCGCCGGCGTAACCGCCGATCAAGGCGTGGGATGAGCTGGTCGGCAATCCGACATGCCAAGTGATCAGATCCCAGACGATGGCGCCGAGCAGTCCAGCTAAAATGACATAGGAGTCGACTTGGTTGACATCGAGCAGGCCGCTGCCGATGGTCTTGGCCACCGCGGTGCCGAAGGTGAATGCGGCGATGAAGTTCCAAAAGGCCGCCCAGGTGACGGCTTGCAGCGGCGTCAACACCCGCGTCGTGACCACCGTGGCGATGGAATTGGCCGCGTCGTGAAAGCCGTTGACGTAGTCGAAGACGAGGGCGATGACGACGATGAAAATCGTTAAGAGAAAAACCGGCTCAGCCATTTTTGATCACCACCCGTTGCAGCACGTCGGCGATATCTTCCATCCGGTCGGTGGCTTCTTCGAGCATCTCGTAGATTTCTTTCCAACGGATCAAGTTGAACAGGTCCTCCTTGTGATCGACGATGTCGACGAGAGCTTCGCGTAGCACGCGGTCGCCGTTGTTCTCGATGGTATTGATCTCTTTGATATGTTCGGTGACCAGACGAAAGTTTTTTTTCTCGCGCAGGTTGGGCATGGCTTGATGCAGTTCTTGGGCGCCGCTGCGGATTAATTGAGATAACTGGCGTGCCCGCTCGGTGGGCGCTTCGATGCGGAAGATCACCATGCGCACGGCGGTGGCTTCGATCTTGTCGACGGCGTCGTCGAGGGCGGAAATCAACCGTTCCACATCTTCGCTGTCCAACGGCACGATCAATGTGTGCATCAGCAAATGCATAACCTCGTGAACGATGACATCGCCGCGGTGCTCCAACTCGGTGATGTAGGCGACCTTGGCCTCGACGTTTTCATAATGGTCGAACATCTCTTGCAAGGCAGTGGCGGCGTCGAGCAGATTGCTGGTCGCCTTCTCAAACCAATCGTAAAATTTGGTTTCCGCCGGCAGAAATTGAAATTTTGTCATGATGTCTCCAAACCAACTGAATTATAAGGAATCAAATATTGTAAGTTGAACGCGCTGAAATCTAGCACGCGTCAATTGGAGCTTCAAGCTGATTTGTGAATGTCGTTAGACGAGCAACGCATGGACGCGTTGGCGGATTTCATCACGCACTTGGCGAAACAGCGACAAACGTTCTTCGTCGGAGCCGTGCGCAGCGGCCGGGTCGGTGAGCGGCCAATGGGTGCGTTTAACTAGTTTGTCGAGGATTGGACAGTGCTCATCGGCATCGCCGCAAAGTGTGATTACCTGATCGATGGATTCGAGCGGAATTTCATTGAGCCCTTTGGACGATTGCGCCGAGATGTCTATGCCAACTTCTTGCATAACCCGCACGGCGAGCGGATGGACGCCTTTCGGTTCTGTGCCGGCGCTAAATATTTTATATCTACCGTTGGCCGCTTGGCGGGCGAAACCTTCGGCCATTTGACTGCGGCAGGAATTGCCGGTGCAGAGAAACAAAATAGTTTGTGCTGGTGGAACGGCTTCAGTCGCGGATAAGCGCACACGCACGGTGGTTCCTTGATTCAAGATACTTTCGATTTTTAGTTCGCCTTTGTGCGCTTGCGCGATGTGCTTGACGATCGCCAGCCCCAGACCGGTGCCGCCGAGATCCCGCGAGCGCGCTTTGTCGACGCGATAGAAACGCTCGGTCAAGCGCGGCAAATCTTTTTCCGGAATGCCGGCGCCGCTGTCGCTGACGGCGATTTCGATTTGCTCGCGGCTGCGCGCGGCCGTCAACGAGACCCTGCCGCCTGCTGGCGTGTACTTGATCGCATTGTCGACCAGGTTGATTAGCAACTGCTGTAAGCGGTCGGCGTCGCCGAGAATGGCCGGGATATCTTGCGCGACGCTCTGTGTGAGTTTGACTTGCTTCTTGGCCGCCTGATCGACGAACACCTCCGCCACTCGCTGTAACAATCTTTGCACGTTGACGGCGCGCGGCGCCAACTGCACGTTGCCCGATTCGAGATCGGAGAGCGTCAGCAGATCTTCGGTCAAGCGGCTCAACCGTTCGGCGTTGCGTTCGACGATGGTCAAGAACTGGCGGCGCTCGTCGCTGTTTTCCGGCGGCATGTCGAGCAAGGTTTCGACGTATCCGCGAATCGCAGTGAGCGGTGTGCGCAGCTCATGGGAGACGTTGGCGACAAAGTCCGAGCGCATGGTTTCCAGCCGCTTGATGCCGGTGATGTCGTGAAACACTAGGATCGAGCCGAGGGACATGCCGAGAGGCGTGCGCAGCGGCGCGGCGTTGATTTGGAACCAGCGAGCATCGTCCAGTTCTATCTCCTTGGTATAAGCCACGCTGGTGAAGTTGAGCTTGAGCACCTCTTGGACGATGGCGCGGATTTCCGGATGGCGCGACAGTTCGAGCATGGAAACGCCGTGCAGATCGCGGTTCGCCGCCGGACCGAACATGCGCCGGGCTTGCTCGTTGATCGCCAACACGTTGCCCTTGGGATCGAGCACCAGCACGCCTTCGATCATGCAGCGCAGGATCGATTCGGTCTTTTCTTTTTCGCGGGTGATCTGCTCGATGTCGGCGCGAATCTTGCCGCTCATCTCATTTAAATGCTCTTCGAGCAGGGCGATTTCATCGCGGTTGCGGGCGGGAAAAAAGTTCTCTGGAAAAGCGCCAGCCCGGACTTTACCGGTAAATTCTACCAGCCTGTGGACTCGTTGGGTCAGATAACGGGATAGCAACCACTTCTATAAATCGCGGGCGTAAAGTGTACCACTGAACCGGCAAAGATCTGGCAGAAAATGGCGGGTCAAAAGTGTACCGGTCCTGTAGGCTGTCTCGATGTTATTGAATGGCATCGGGAGGCTGGAAGGATGTTCACAGTGGAG
>SHYW01000174.1 GCA_009692615.1 Deltaproteobacteria bacterium
CGGCCTCAACCACGGTGATCTCGCTGCGATATACTCGTTGAATTACGTCTAGTCGTTTCTCGTCTTTCATTGTCAGGGTTGTCATCCTTCCACCCTGACATAATTACGTTGCCGTTAACCCCTGACATAATCACTTTGCTACAACAGCTGTCGTTTCGATGTCACGTCAATAACCATTGATTGCAGTATCGATACTGCGGTACAGAGAGGGAAACTCTATGCAGACAAAAGGGGGGGGGCACTTTTATGGCACGCAATGGGATTCCCGTCGTCGATGGCGACGGTCATGTGATGGAAGACTGGGATGCGCTCTTGCAGTACATGCCGGAGCCTTACATTAAGAGCGGGCGTTTCAAGGGGCGGCTTTTCCCGCCGCTGGATCACCTGCACGGGGCGACGCTTTATACGCTAGTCCCCGGCGCGTTTCGTCCGGTGCGCGAAGATGGCTGGCTGGAGTTCATGGAAGATGTCGGCATCGAGCGCGCGGTGCTCTATTCCACCGGCGGCTTGGCTTTCGGTAAAGTCATCACCCGCGAGTTCGCCGTCGACGTGGCGCGCGCGTGGAACAACTGGTTCGCCGATACCTATCTGAAAAAGAGTCCGCGCTTTCAAGGTCTGGCCTTGGTGCCGCTGCAAGAGCCGGATGAAGCGATCAAGGAAATGCGCCGGGCGGTGAACGAATTAAAATTTTGCGGCGTCATGCTGCCGTCCACCGGCTTCAAGGGCCATTTGGGCGATAAAGAATACTGGCCGTTCTACGAAGAGGCGAGCAAGCTTGGCTGCTGCATCGGCGTTCATGGCGGCGCCCATGAAGGGTTGGGCATGGATTGGCTAACGCCCTACGCGCCGATCAACGGGCTTGGCCATGCAGTCGGCCAGATGGTGGCGTTTGCCGGCATCGTCTTTAACGGCATCTTTGAAAAATTTCCCAACGTCCGCATCGGCTTCATGGAAGCCGGCGTGTCGTGGCTGCAAACTTGTTTGGAACGCTTCGACCGCGGCTGGGAGACGCACATCCAATACGATCCGCGCAAAGAGTATCTCCAACTCAAGGCCGGCGAAAAAGTCAGCGACTACATTCGCCGCCATGTCGAAGCGGGGCGCATTTTCGTCGGCTGCGAGGGCACGGAGAAAGGTTTGCATCATTTAATCGAAGCCGTCGGCAATAAACCGTTCATGTTCTCCAGCGATTTTCCCCACGAGGTCAACAACGAATACTGCAAACATGAGATCGAAGAAATCATCGAGAACGAGCATCTGACCGATGACGACAAACATGCCGTGCTGCATGGCAACGCCGAGCGGTTTTATGGCTTGAAGCCGTTGGGATGAGGAAGAACTGGAGTGCTGGGTTAATCGCTCTCTGGTTGGTTTTTCACCGGCTAAGTGAAGGGAAGTGATATGATCGAGATCGTCAATCCCGTTGGCGTGAGCGCGGCTAAGCGTTCCGCGCTGGCGTTGCGGCGCTTCGACAACCTGGCCGGATTGCGCGTCGGTTTGCTCGACAATAACAAACCCAACGCCGACAATTTTTTGCGCATCGTCGGCGCGCTTTTGCTGGCACGCCATGCCGACATTTCGCTGCTTCCCAAGCGCAAGATGACGCGCATGGAGGCCGACGGTTTGGCGGAGTTGGCTAGTAGTTGCGACGTGGTCATCAACGCCTTCGCCGATTGAGGCTCGTGCACGTCGTGGAGTGTCCACGACTCGGCGATATTGGAAAGCGCGGGCATTCCCACCGCGACGGTGGTGAGCCGCGAGTTTTGGCAGCTGGCGCTCGCGGAAACTCAGGCGCGCGGCGTGAAAAATCTACCGCTGGTTAAAGTGCCCCATCCGGTGGGGACAATTTCACTAGATGCCTTGCGCGCGGTGGCCGAGTCGGTGGTCGATGAAATCGTGGCGAAATTAGTTCGTGGCGAGAGCGCGACTTCGCCGGCCAATTCAGTTCCAGCGCAGAACGGCGAGGGCAGCAGCGCCGCCGGTTTTTCGGTTCCTAGCGATCCCGCTGAAATGTTCGGTTACTTTTTCGAGCGCGGCTGGACCGACGGCTTGCCGGTTTTGCCGCCGACTTTAGCGGCGGTTAATAAAATGCTTGCCGCCGGCGGCAAACCGGCGGATTCTGTGTTGGGCGTGATTCCACCGTTGAACGGTGCCGCCACGGCAGAAAAGATCGCCGCTAATGCGGTGATGGCCGGCTGCTTGCCGGAATATTTTCCGCTCGTTCTCGCCGCGCTGCGCGGTATGACGCGGCCGGGCTATAATCTCGACGGCTTGCAGACCACCACGGGGAATATCGCGCCGCTGGCGATCGTCAACGGACCTTGCCGCAATCGCTTGGCGATCAACTATGGCGCCAACGCGCTTGGCCAGGGTTGGCGCGCCAACGCTACCATCGGCCGGGCGATTCGTTTAGTCATGACCAATATCGGCGGTGCTCGACCGGGTAGTTTCGACAAGTCGACATTGGGGCAGCCGGCGAAATACAGCTTTTGTTTCGCTGAAAATGAAGAAGAGAGTCCGTGGCAACCGTTTCATGTCGAACGCGGCCTGGTGCGCGAATGCGACACTGTGCATATGTTCGGCGCCAGCGGCGTTTATAGCGCCGTCGACATGGCGAGCCAATCGGCGCCAGGGTTGCTGAAGACTTTCGCATTGACAATGACCGGTGGTTTGGCCAGCGGCGTGACCTCTACGGAGGTTCTTTGGGTGATCTGTCCTGAACATGCGGCGCTCTTCGCTCGGGATGGTTTTTCCAAAGAGAGATTGCGCGCCGAGCTGTTCGCGCTCGCGCGCGTGCCCTACGACAAGATCGCCGATGAAAATTTAGCATTGCTCGCCAAGCGACGGCCGCTCTGGTTCAAACCCGGCGCGGTGCGCGAGGTTGGCGTGGTCGATCGACCGGAAGATATTTGGCTCGTCGTCGCCGGCGGCGCTGGCGCTAAGTCGGCGTATATTCCAGGGCGCACCGCGACGAGAATGCAGACAGTGGCGGTGGAGGATGGTGGAGTGGTGTGATGGAGTACTGGAGTGATGGAGTAATGGGTCGGATTCGGAAGAACGTAATACGGGTGATGTTTTTCGGCGTAGGGTTAATGCCGGTGCTTGTCCATGCGCAAGTAAAATCGATCATCATCGGCGAAGGCGGGCGCGGGGCGATGTATTTGCCGGCGTATATCGCTGAGGAAAAAGGTTTCTTCAAACGGCGCGAGCTGGACACGCGCATGGTGACGTTTAGCCGCAGCAACGACATCAATGCTCTGGTTTCAGGCGATATTCAGTTCGATTTGACCGCGCCGGATAAAGTCGTCCATAGTGCTCTGGGCGGCTTTCCGGTGAAAATGGTGATGGGCACGGCGCGCGGTTTGAACCTCGCCTTGACGGTGCATCCGTCGATCCGCTCGGCGGCCGATCTCAAGGGCAAGTCGGTGGCGATCACCGGCTTTTCCGGATTGCCGTATACCGGGCTGCTGCTCTGTTTACGGGAGCTGGGCTTGACCAAGGAGCAGGTGGTGCCGCTCAATATCGGTGGTAAATCGGCGCGCTTCGAAGCCTTGCTCGGCAATCGCGTGCCGGCAGCGATTCTCGACCCGCCATACACGACGTTGGCGGCGAAGGAGGGTTACCGCTTGCTGGTCGATCTCGCGCCATTGGATGTGCCCTATTTACGAAACATCGTCGCGGTGTCGGAGAAAACTTTGCGTGACGAATCCCGCACCGTGGCGCGCTTCGTCGCCGGCCTGGCTGAGGGAATGCAGTATTATCGCAACAAAGCTAACAAAGACGACAGCATGAAAATCTTGGCCAAGTATCTGCGCCTGCCGCTGGATAAAAACCGCATCATGATCGAGGAGGGCTACGAAACCTATCGCGACATGATGTTGAAAAAGCCTTACGCCGATCCCCATGCGATGAAACTTCTGATGGATATCATCGCCGAGTCCAATCCTAAGGCGAGGAGCGTTAACGTCGCGGCGCTGATCGACTCGTCCTTCGTCGAGCGCTTGGACCGCGAAGGGATGTTCGATCGGTAGAGTCGAACGACTCGCCGGGGTTGTTAAGTTTACAATTCGTCCTGCAAGCGGCCGATGACTTTGCGCCAGATTTTACCGTCGGCGCTGGTTTGGCCTTTCTTCGATTCCATCTGCGCCAGCACCTGGCTTTTTTCCCGCAGCTCGCCATTCAATGTTTCGCATTCGCTGGAGAGGCGCTTGATCAGATTGCCGATCTCGGTCTCCTTTTCGGCGGTGGCTTGTAGCAGCGTGTCTTTTTCTTTCAGTTTCGCTTCGAGAATTTGCAATTCGTTTTGGCTGTCGCGCAGCCGTTGTTCCAAGTTGACGATCTTGGCGCGGAACTCCAGCTCCATCGCTTTGACTTCGCGATTTTTGCTTTGCAGCGTTTCGTCGCGGTTGGCGATTTGCAGTTTGAGTTCGTCGAGTTCCCGATGCAGCGGTTCGAGTTCCTGTTTCAATCGCGCTTCATGGTCTTGCACCGACTGGGTGGTTTGCGGTTGGCGGTTGAGCAGGGCGTCGTATTCGCTGCGCAAATGGATGAACTCCTTTTCGCGCTGAATGCGAAAGATTTCTTTTTGACGCAATTGGCTCTCGAGCATCTCGATGCGTTCCCGAGAATGCTGCTCCAGGCGGGTCATCGACAGGTGCTGCTCGCGAAACTGACCGTTGGCTTGTTCCAACTGACGGCGCAGAAAGTGAATCTCGGTCTGGCGATTCTCTTCCATGCGTTGGGCCGACTCCGACTGGCGAATGGCCGTGCTGCACGCGCGATCGGCGAGGGACGTGAGTTTGTTGATGTAGTTGAGCAGGTGCTCGGCCTGAACTTCGATATCGATGACATTGTCCGACGCTTCGGTTAGGGCAAAGGAGGGCAATGCGGGGAGCGCAATGACTTGCGATGATTGTGTTTCGACGGTTTTAGTCTCAGGCAGACTCTGCGGTGGTCGATCGTATTGCATTGCGCCAAATAGCTCCCAATTACGTGTTGGTGATAAACCCAGAACGGTCACTCATTCGTTGAGCAAATCCCATTCCATGATCGATTATCGCGGCTCGCGCCAGCAACGGTTTGAAACTACCCGATGCCGATTCCCCGGCGCCGCTGATTGGTCGCATAGGGCGCGTAGAATTCACAAAACTGTTCGTTTCGGTGTGAGTTCGCCGGATGATCGTGATACGTAAAAAGGTGGTCGGGGCGGTTATCCGCGGCCGATGGTCGACAAAGCAAATCGATGTTCACTCGAACGAATTTATCGAGGGGGTTGCTGCTCATGGCGATGCTTTTCGGATGCGACTCGTTTCAAGTGGGCGGCCTGGTGCAGTCCGGCCGTCAAGCGCTGCTCAAGAAAAATTTTCCCGAGGCGCTTGGCTACTTCGAACATGCGGCCGGTAAAGATCCCGACTACGTTTACACTTCGGCGCACTTTAAAGAAGGGATCTGGACCTATGTCGGGCGCAGCCAATATGTCACGGCTGGATTTGCCGCGGCACGGCAATCTTTGGAACGCGCTTTGAAAAGCGCGCGACGACGATTATCTGGCGCAGCTCTATCTCGGTCTGGTGTTGGTAAGAAGCGCAGACTCGACGCAAGGTTTGCGCGAACTGCAAAACGGATTGCAGGGGCTTTACGATTGGATCGAATACATCGTTTCGAGCCGCTCTTCGGAGGCGTATTGGGATCCCAATAAACAAATTCGTAACGAGATCAAAAAAGCTTTGGCGCTGATCGCCGAGGGCAGCGGCGATCATGCGAAGATCATCGCCAGCGCTGAATGGCTTGGCCAGGAAATCGAGGAGGAGATCGAGCGTGCGCGGCGCGACGAAAGCCGTCAGGGTTAGATGTGAATTTGGCGACGTAGCTCTTTACCGCTCGCGCCGGATCATGCTAGTTATCCATTGCTATATAAATAAATGACCGTGAGGTTGGCAGAATGCGTATCATCGAAAAATCTTTCAACACCAAAGAGCATGGCATCGCCGGATATCTATCTTATCCCGATCGGGCCGATCCCGGGCCGGCGCTGTTCCTGATTCATCCCAAGGGCGGGCTGGGCGAGTACATGAAGACCGAAACACGCAAGTTCGCCAAGCTCGGCTACTCGACCTTCGCGGTGAATGTCTTTGAGCAGCTCGGCTATCCCGAGCCGACTCATATCGTCAGCGGTTCGCAGATCCAAGCCAAGACTGCCGATCCGGAATTCACTCGTGTATTGACCGAAGGCTGGCGCTTCCTGTTGTCGCAGTCCCACGTGAATAAGCAACGCGTGGCGGTGTGCGGTTACTGCATGGGCGGGCGTATCGCGATTCACTTCGTCGCCGCGACGCCGGAAGTGCGCGCCTTCGTCGGTTACTATCCGACCGTGCGCGACGAGCCTGAGACGCCTTTGCGGCCGGTGCATCCGGCCAAAGCAGTAGCGAAGATTCGCTGTCCGTCGATCAATCTCTACGGCGTCGAGGATGCGACGACAGTGGTGCCGGTGCAGGAACAGATGTGGCAGGCATTCAAACAAAACGGCCAGCCGCTGGAATGGCACTTCTTTCCCTTCGGTGGCCACGGCTTCGTCGACCCAGGCGCGCCAGGTTACAACGCCCACACGGCAGAACTGTCTTGGCCACTGGTGGAAGATTTCCTCGAACGCCATCTGAAATGGAGTTCGCCGGAAGTGTAAAGAATCGGCAGAAATTATTCTCCGATCAAAAAATTAATTGGTTTAGGAATCTCTGAACAAGTCATCTAGCAAGTCGTCTAATAACGAAGAGCAGAAAGACCGACAAGGTGAGGCGGGAGGAAAGAGCGTGGGGGAGCAGACAACGTTTGCGAGTTTGGCGTGGGCGAGAAAGAAAAAGCAGAGCAAGCGG
>SHYW01000175.1 GCA_009692615.1 Deltaproteobacteria bacterium
TAAGGACCCTATTAACCACGAGAGCAAAATGTAATCTGATATAACTTCGCAAAAACTGTAACTCATTACGAAAAAAACGATCTATCCTCCGCTGCCCTGCTTCCAGGGCAGTTGTTCAGAGGTTCCTTAACTACTCGGACTTCTTCTGCTCCAACCACTTCTCCAAAAATCGTCCGGCGACTTCACGACCGCCCAGGCCGAAGGCCAACGACAGCGCCAAACAAACCGCACCGAAGACCAAAATGAACGCCCAAATGACGATCTCGGAGGCGATGTCGAGGATTTCAAAGATGCCGGCTACGACAAAGATCGCGGTGGCGATGTACGCCGCTTTGCCGATCGACGCCGCCTGCTCCAATTCGGCATTGGCGCAAGAGGTGCGTGTCACGTTTTCGAGAAAATTAGCGAAATAGAGACCCAGGATCAAAGTCACCAGCGCGGCGACGATTTTGGGGATATAGAGATAGATCGTATGCAGCGTGTCGGTGGCGCCGCTGAGATTGAGGGTTTCCAGCGTGGTGACGATGGCGATCAAAAATAGAAACCAAAAAACCAACAGGCCAAGGATATCGGATGCGGTTTGGCCGATGCCGCCGCGGTCGAGAATCTGCTTGATGCCGGCGCGCTCGGCGAGTATGTCGAACTGGCAAATTTTCAAAACCCGCACGACCACTCGCTTGATGACGTTGCAAATCACCCAGCCGAGCAAAATAATCGCGATGGCAAAAAACAAGTTGGGCAGAAAGACCGCGATCTTGGTGATAAACGCGTTCCAAAAACCCGTGACGGTAACGACCGGATTCATCATTCCTCCTCAACAAACCTTAGTAGTAGCTAAAACTAAAATAGGAGAGTTGCGGTATCAATGTCAATCAAACGACGAAAACTCACAATCAACGCCGTGCGCTTGAATCCGTAAAGTTCGCTCTCTATAGTCGAATGACTGAATACCAAGCGGCCGTCGATCTACGAAAGCGAACCGTCATCTTGCGCCTAACCGTTAACCAGCTCGGTAAAGCCTATGGCTTCTTATGGGCGCTGAAGGATGTCACTCTCGATCTTTCGGCCGGCGAGTGTGTCGCCTTGCTTGGACCCAACGGCGCCGGCAAATCGACGCTCCTACGCATTCTCACCGGTTTGATCGCGCCGAGCACCGGCACGCTGTATTTCGACGGCGAAGTTAGTAACGGCCACACGGCGAACCTGCGCCGGCGCATCGGCATGTTGGCGCCGGCCGATCATCTTTACGAAAATCTCACGGTCAAAGAGAACCTAAGTTTTTTTACCCGCTTGTATGATCGCGACAACAGCGGCTCCACATTGGACGCTGCACTAAGCGAAGTCGGCTTGGCGCAACGTAGCGATGAATTCGTCGCCAACCTCTCTGCCGGCATGAAGTGCCGATTGTCCATCGCTAAATGGCGCCTGCTCGATCCCGGCTTGCTCTTGCTCGACGAACCCTACGGCGTGCTCGACGGCAGCGGCGTCGATTTGCTCGAAGCGTTTCTGCGCGAGCAGTGCGCCAAAGGCCATATCGTCATCATGGCGTCGCACCATGTCTCGCGGGTGCTCAGACTTTGCAACCGAGCGCTCATCCTTCATCAGGGGCGGCTGACGTTCAATGAAGCCAAGCAAATGCCGTGGCCAAGCTTCGATCGCGCCTTCGGCGCGTTCTTGCCCCAGGGTGACCCATGACGCTGATCAAACAATCCTTGCTTTTGCTCGGCAAAGATCTGCGCCTGGAGCTGCGCCGGCGCGACAGTGTGATGACGATGTTCTTTTTCGGCACGCTGCTTCTGTTCGTGTTTCACTTCGCTTTCGATCTGCCGCCCGACAAGGTCGCCGAAATGGCGCCAGGCTTGCTCTGGCTGGCGTTTTTATTCACGGGAACTTTGGGGCTGGCGCAACTGTTTCAAGCCGAAAGGGAGAATCACTGCCTCGACGCCCTGCTGCTTTCGCCGCTCGACTGCGGCGCGCTGTTTCTCGCCAAGACGGCATTTAATTTGTTGCTGATGATCCTGGTCGAAATCGTGGTCATCCCGTTGTTCTGGATTCTGTTCAATTTATCCGCCTGGAACTTGCTACCGCAACTCATTTTGGTAACTATACTTGGCACGTTGGGCTTTTGTATTTTGGGCACGATCATGGCGGCGATCACGTTGCGTGCTCGGGCACGAGAACTGCTCTTGCCGCTGGTCTTGTTTCCCTTGATGATTCCGGTAATCCTCGCCACCATCCGCTGCATGGAAACGGTGATGACTACCGGTGCCATCGACGATGCCATGCCTTGGATGCGCTTGCTGATCGGCTTCGATGTTATTTTTCTAACCATTGGAATTTTGATCTTCGACTGGGTCATCGAAAGTTAATCATGACGGATTCCACTCAACTGGTAAAAAAGCGTAAAGGCATTCTCGGTGGCTTGGCGCTGGTCGTCATCGTCATCGGCCTCTACTGGGGTTTGGTCATCGCCCCGCCCGACGCCGATCAAGGCGACCTCCAACGCATCATGTATCTGCACATTCCGACCATCATCGCTGCCTACACCGCGATTTTTTTAGTCTTCATCGGCAGCGCGCTCTACTTGTGGAAAAAGGAAAAGCGCGATGACGTTCTCGCCCACGCATCGGCCGAGATCGCGGTATTGTTGATCGCGTTGGTGATTGTCGAAGGATCTATTTGGGCTAGACCGACCTGGGGCGTTTGGTGGACCTGGGATGCGCGCTTGACGACCACGGCTATTTTACTTCTGATATTTGTCGGCTACCTATTGCTGCGCTCGTCAATCGAGGACGAGACGCGCGCCGCGTCTGCTGCAGCCGTGTTAGGAATTATCGGTGCTCTCGACGTCCCACTGATTCATATGTCGGTTTATTGGTGGCGCACACTGCATCAACCGCCGTCGATTTTTCGTCCCGATAAACTTCCCTCGGAAAATATCCCTTGGCCATTCCTGCTCCCCTTAATGGTTAATATGGCGGCATTCTTACTGCTGTTTTTTTATTTGTTGTCACTGCGCTACCGCGTCGGTGAGATGCGCCAAAAGATCAAGGCGTTGCGCCTAGAGGGAAATGTCTAGTGGGCGCCTGGGGATATATATCACTGGCCTACGGAATCGTTTGGGGCGTCATCGGCGTGTATTGGGTTTTGTTGAAGCGCCGCTATCGCGCCGCTGAAACCGAGCTCAACCGGTTAAAGTCATCGGAGGCGGCCGTTCACAATGACTAAAGGTAAACGCTTTCTCATCGGCGGCGCGGTGATCCTCGCCGCCCTCGGTTATATCATCTACGGCGGCATGCAGCAGGCTCTGGTCTATTTCAAAATGCCTTCCGAACTGCGCGCCGAAGAAAGTTCGATGAAAGGGAAATTCGTGCGCATGGGCGGCATGGTGGTCAAGGGTTCCATGGAAAAGGATTTGCAAAAACTCACTTACAAATTTCAACTAACCGATGGCAGCGCCAACTTTCCGGTGTATTTTAAGGGCGTGCCGCCGGATATGTTTACCGAGGGCAAAGGCGCCGTGGTCGAAGGCCGGGTCGGCGACGATGGAGTTTTTCAAGCGAGCCTGATCATGGCCAAACATGCCGAGGACTATAATCCCCTAGCCAGCGGCAAGTCGCCCAACCAGAGTTTCGTGCCCGCCAAGGAAGCTGGATCCAAGTGACCGCCGCCATCGGCCATACCTCGATCCTGCTGGCCTTTGTCGCGGCACTGGTAGGCGTCGCCAGCCCGCTGATCGCATCGCGCTATGAACCCGAGCGTTTTCGGCTCGCTGCGCGCTATTCGATTTTCAGTCAATTCGCCCTGGTCACCATCGCAGCGCTGGCGCTGATCTATGGTCTAGTTAACACCGACTTTTCGATCAAATACGTGGCCTTCAATACCACGCGGGCGACGCCGATTTACTATCGCGTCACCGGTCTGTGGGGCGCATTGGAAGGCTCGCTCTTGCTCTGGGAATGGATTCTGATCATTTTCGCCGGCATCGTCGCCTGGACCTATCGCAACCGCCACCATGAGATGATGCCCTGGGTGGTGATGATTTTTTCCATCGTCTCGCTGTTTTTTCTTGGCGTCATCGGCTTTTTGTCCAATCCCTTTGAAACCGTTTCGCCGATTCCGCTCGACGGCCGCGGCCTCAATCCACTGCTCGAAGACGCCAACATGATGACCCACCCGCCGCTGCTCTATACCGGCTTCGTCGGTCTCACCGTGCCCTTCGCCTTCGCCATGGCGGCGTTGATCGTCGGCAAACTCGATGAGGCGTGGGTCGTCAGCACGCGGCGCTGGACCATCGTCGCCTGGTTTTTCCTCACCGCGGGAAATCTGGTCGGCGCCTGGTGGTCCTACCACGTCCTCGGCTGGGGCGGCTATTGGGCCTGGGACCCAGTGGAGAACGCCGCGTTAATGCCTTGGTTTCCGGCGACGGCTTTCTTGCATTCGATTCAAGTGCAGGAACGGCGCCGCATGCTCAAAGTATGGAATCTATCCCTGATCATCATCGCCTTCAGCCTGACTATCTTCGGCACCTTTCTCACCCGCTCGGGCATCATCTCGTCGATTCACGCGTTTTCGTCGGGACCGGTGGGCGCTTTTTTCCTGGGCTTTCTCGCTTTCATCTTGCTCGGTTCTTTTGGCCTGCTCGCCTATCGCGCCGATCTTTTGAAACAACAACCCGAGCTCGACTCCATGGTCAGCCGCGAGTCGGCGTTCTTGCTCAACAACATCGTGTTGGTATCGGCGCTGTTTACGATTTTTCTCGGCACCATTTTTCCGCTCCTTTCCGAAGCGGTCGCCGGCCAGCAAATCAGCGTCGGCGCGCCCTACTTCAATACCGTCACCGTGCCGCTGTTCCTGTGCTTGGTATTCCTCATGGGCGTCGGCCCGATGATCGCCTGGCGCCGCGCCAGCATGGACAACTTGAAGCGCAACTTTCTCTGGCCCGCGACGACGGCCATCGTCTTCGCCACGTTTCTGTTCGTTTGGAAAGTAAAAGACTTTTTGCCGCTGTTAGGATTTACCCTTCTCGCTTTCGTGGTTTTGACGATGACCTTCGATACCGCGTTGGCGCTCCGCGCGCGCAAACGGATCGCCGGCGAAGGCGTGCTGCGCGGCCTCATCACCCTCACCCGGCGCAATCAGCGACGCTACGGCGGCTTCACCGTCCATCTCGGCGTGGTCTTGATCATGATGGGCATCGCCGGTTCGATGACCTACAGCAGCGAAAAGGACGCCACCTTGGCGCTCAACGAATCTTTAACTCTCGGCAACTACCGCGTCCAGTTCGAAGGCCTCAAAGGCTCAAAGCAGCCGACCCACTTCCGCGTCGAGGGCTCGTTTCGTTTGTTTCACAACGGCAGCGATGAAGGCGTGGTCACGCCGGCGCTGAAATTTTTTCCCACTCAACAATCGCCCATCGGCCGCGCCGTCCATCAAAGCAGTTTGAGTGAGGACATTTATTTGATCCTCTCCGGCTTCAGCCAAGTGGACCAAAACCAAGCGACACTCAAAGTCCTAGTCCGGCCACTGGTGATTTGGATGTGGATCGGCGGCTTCGTCATCGCCTTCGGCACTTTGATTTGCATTCTCCCCTTCGGCAAACCGAACGAACAGGACGACTAGCCGTGCAACCTGTAATCTTGAATATGGAATTTTGAATTTGGAATCTGAAATCTGGAATTCCCCATGCCGATCCGCCGCTTGATCATCACGCTGTGCGTCATCGCGCCGATCTTGGCCTTGCTCGCCTTCGGCTTCACCCGCGACGCCAAGTACATCACTTCGCCGCTGCTCGCCAAGGCCGCGGCGCCGTTCACCGTGACGCTTTTCGACGGCAAGAAAATGACTTTAGAAGAACTGCGCGGCAAAGCGGTGTTTGTAAATTTCTGGGCGTCTTGGTGCGAACCCTGCCGCGCCGAAGCCCATGATCTCGAAGCCGCGTGGCAAAAGGTCAAAGATAAAAATATGATTTTTCTCGGCGTCGCCTTGCAGGACAGCGATCAAGCGTCAAAAGAATTTCTCAAGGAATTCAACGTCACCTACGCCAACGGCCGCGACCAAGCCGGCAAGATCGCCGTCGACTACGGGACATGGGGTATTCCGGAAAGTTTTTTTATCGACCCCCAAGGGCGCATCACCTACAAACATGTCGGCGCCATCCGCGCCGCGCTGGTGCTGCGCAAAATCGAAGAAGCCTCCCAAGGCATCGCCAGCGCCCAAGAAGGCCGCGGCGACTATCAGGGAGTGCGCTGAGACCGATGCGATTTGCCAAGCTATTTGTCCTATACGTGTTATTCCTCCTATGTCGTAGTCCGCTGCTAGCGGCCACCCCCGACCTCGAAGACCGCACCCGCGAGATCGCCACCGAACTGCGCTGCGTGGTCTGTCAAAACCTGTCCGTCGCCGACTCGCCCTCCGAGATGGCCCAGCAAATGCGCGCCATCGTCCGCGAACAGGTTCAGGCCGGCAAGAGCGCCGAACAGATCAAAGAATTCTTCGTGTCGAAATACGGTGAATGGGTTTTGCTCAAGCCCAAAACCACCGGTTTCAGCGCGCTCTTGTGGATCTTGCCCTATGTTTTTTTAGCCCTTGGAATTATCGCCGCACTTTGGTTCGTGCGCCGCTGGTCGAGCAAGAAAAAGTCTACCGCCGAAAGCGCCCCGTTGATCGAGGCCGAGAGCAAGTTATTGCGTCAAAATTTCGTCCGTCCCGATATTGAAGATAGCAGCAGCCGTGCCCAATTGCTGCGCGAGCGCGGCCGCTTGAGAGACGAAATCGGCGAACTGGAATTTGATTATCAATCCGGCAAGATTTCCGAAGGCGATTACCGCGCCCTGC
>SHYW01000176.1 GCA_009692615.1 Deltaproteobacteria bacterium
GCTTGCTCTGCTTTTTCTTTCTCGCCCACGCCAAACTCGCAAACGTTGTCTGCTCCCCCACGCTCTTTCCTCCCGCCTCACCTTGTCGGTCTTTCTGCTCTTCGTTATTAGACGACTTGCTAGATGACTTGTTCAGAGATTCCTTAAGGATTGTTGTCTCTGGTTGTGCCCGATGTGGGGCTCGCTACCGCGCTGGAAAGATCCAGCGTCGGTAAAGAAAGCGAAAAAGTAAGTCGCTTCGAAGTCTGTTCCTCCGATGGTGTTACTTCAATCCTCAGGTTCTCCAACCTTTTGATTCCCGCCGGCAGTGTGAAGTAAAGAAATCCGGTCGCGGACTGATTCGGCCTGAGGAGGGAATCATTGAACCGCACGCTTTCAAAATGTTGCTCGATTCGACGGTTGACGGCGGCGGTGTGGCTGGCAGATCCGGCGATGGTGGCTGGCTACAGTATGATTGCAAATGGTCCGGTGAGCGCGGTCCAACCCAAAGCTTTTCCTGCGTACTCGCTGTTGGCAGCTTGGGACGCGGCTTTTTGTCCTGAAAGCGACGATAGGGATTCTTTGCCCAGAAAGACGCTTATTTCATGTTCTCGTAGCCCGTAGCTTTGGGTACCGTTGTTATTTACTTTGAGCAGGAGTGGCAGAATACCGGCTGGAGCCATGTCGGCGTCAAACGCTTGCTGCGATTTTTGCGCTGTCACAAATTCTTCTATTGAAACTTCGAACCCTTCCTGCACTTGCGTTGCAGTGGGCTGACGTGGCCGCATCAGATCCTGGTAACGGAGACCGGGCTCGAATTCGCACATCCAATAAGATGAAGGAAGATTGCGAGAATAGTAAGCTTGCTAATCAGCTGTTGATTTATCACGGCGTCCTCCATCGGAAATGATTTAGGCCGACAATTAGTACAGCTAGTACAGCGGTTAACGGCTTGTCAATGGGGAATTCATTGCTACCTATTGAAGGCGCGAATGCAGCGAAGCAGGACGAAAAATCTTTCGCCCCTACAAAAGTTCTTCAATCAAAATGAAGCGCTGGCGCTTTTTTGCTAGGAACCAAATGCTGTGAGTGATTGACAGAAGTCTGCTGTTCGTGAATCAAGGCTGGGTCATTGAAGTTAAATCGCCAATGCGCCACAAAAAAAGCGTGTGCTGATGGCGCAGCCCGCCAAGTTTGATCTCGATCTCGGAGAGTTTTTCGGTCTTGTCCGGTTCCCAGCCTTCGATGCCGAAGTCGTGGGCGACGATGCGGGCACCGGGTTTGAGATTTTTCTGCAATCTCGGTTTCATCGCTTCGTTGAACCAGGGCAGCATGTAGAGCGTGACCACCGTGGCCTTCGACAGGTCGGTCTTCATGGCGTCTTCGGCGCGGAAGTCGACCAAGTGGCTGACGCCGGCGGCTTTGGCGTCTTTGCGCGCTTTTTCGAGCAGCAGGCGGTCCATTTCGATGCCGACGGCGCGGACGCCGTATTTTTTCGCGGCGCGGATGACGATGCGGCCGTCGCCGCTGCCGAGATCGTAAACCACGTCGCCTTTTTTGACTTCCGCCAGTTCGAGCATTTTATCGACGACTTCGATGGGCGTCGGCACGAAGGGGATTTCTTCGCGCGGGCCGAGCTGGGCTTTGAGTGGGTCGGATGGAACTAATAGGACTGACAAGACTAACAAACGTTTTAGCGTCATGGGAATTTTGACTCCGGGTTAAGTCTTTGCGCCCAGCACTTGGTCGAACCACGCTGCTCGGGTCGTGGATTAGTTAATCGGTGTAGACTTGTGAAAACTACCTGATCGAGTGTGCGCCTGTCAATTTTGCCGCCGGTTTGTGATTTGGCGGGAATCCGGGCTATATGGAGAGATGGAAAATAACAGCTCGGGGAATCCGCAGAAGCAACCGCCGCTCGCTTTGCCCTTTCACTACGGCTGGCTGGTCATCTCGCTCTGTTTCTTGACCACGCTCACCAGCGCCGGCGTGCGTTCTTCGCCGTCGGTTTTGATTCATCCGTTGGAAGCCGAGTTCGGTTGGAGCCGGACGATGATCGCCGCGGCGGTGAGCATGAATCTCTTGCTCTTCGGCGTCGCCGCGCCGGTGAGCGGCTATCTCATCGATCGCTTCGGTCCGCGCAAAGTGATGATGGGCAGTTTGACGATGTTGATCGTCGGCGTCAGCGGCACCATGATGATGACCCAGTTCTGGCAGTTTTTTCTAGTGTGGGGAATCATCGTTGGCGTCGGCGCCGGCGGCGTTGGATCGGTGTTGACCGCCACCGTGGGCAATCGTTGGTTTGTCGCCAAGCGCGGCCTCGCTCTCGGCATTCTTGGCAGCGCCAGTTCCACGGGGCAAATTATTTTCTTGCCGCTGTTCATGGCGATGATCCAGTACGCCGGCTGGCGATTAGGATCTATGTCGCTGATCATCGTGGCGATGTTTTTACTGCCGTTGATCTATTTTTTCATGCGCGACGACCCCTCTGAAGTCGGCTTGCAGCCCTATGGCGCCGACGATCCCATGGCCGCCGCTGGCGGTACGACTTCGCTGCGTGGTATGTCGTCCAAGAACGCCACGATCACGGCGAAGGAAGTGGTTAGCAACCGGACCTTCTGGCTGCTTTGCGGTAGCTTCTTCGTGTGCGGTGGCACCGCCAATGGACTCATCGGCACACATTTGATTCCCCATGAAATCGAAATCGGCATTCCCCAGATCGCCGCGGCCAGCCTGCTCGGCTTGATGGGCGCGCTCAATATGGTCGGGACGATTTTTTCCGGCTGGATGATCGATAAAGTGCAGCCGCACAAATGGCTGGCGCTGGTTTACGCGCTGCGCGGTTGCTCGCTCTTGTTGCTGCCCTTCATGCGCGATTACGTCGGCTTGGTGGCGTTTGCGATCATCTACGGCTTGGACTGGTTCGCCACGGTGCCGCCGTCGATGGCGATCACTGCGGACACGTTCGGCCGACAAAACGTCGGCAAAGTTTACGGCTGGATTTTTATGTCGCATCAGGTCGGCGCGGCGATCATGGCCTCGGCGGCGGGCGCGGTGCGAACCTACGTCGGCGATTACCAGCCGGCGTTTTTTGCCGGCGGCGTGATCGCCATGATCGCGGCGACGTTAGCGCTCAACATCAAGCCGAAAGCTAAAGAAGCGGCACCGCCCACCGTGAGTGTGCAACCGGCGGGCGCGTGAAAAAGAGTCTGAAGGCGGAAGCATGAAGTGACGAGCGAACTCTCGCCCGTCTTCATTCTTGTTTTTAGTCGGATTCGGTAAAATTCGACACGCGCCATTGGTTGCCTTCCAGGCGCGAGGTAATTAGCCATTTCTTTGTAAACGACGTGCCGTCATCCGATTGGATTTTTCCCTCGTACAAATAGGTCGAACGTTTTTCGGTCTCGTTCTTTTCCAACAATTGATAATTAACCCGCGGTTTCTGCGTTGTAGCGTCAATGGACTGGCCGGTCGTGAGGCGGATCTCTTCGTCGATCTTGGCGAGGGCGACGCTGACAGCGTATTTTTTCGCCTGTGCTAAATTGATTTGCACGTAATGCTGATCGACAAATTCTTCGGCGACGCCCTGGGGACTGTTGAGATCGTGGCCGCAGCCGTTGGCTAACAAAAAGACGGCGAACGCGATGGGTGAAAATATTTTTTTGACCATCACGACTATCCTACATGTTTCGTCAGCCATTCCAATGCTTCGGCCATGGCGCTTCGCATCACGCTCGGATCGGATAAACGGTGGTCGGCGCCGGGATAAACCGTTAAGCGCGTCTTCGTCGTCAGACAACCGTTCAGCTCGTGGGCCTCTGCGACCGGCACCACTTGATCGGCGTCACCGTGGAGTATTAGCACCGGGCAGCGAATGGATTTTGCCGCGGCGACAACGTCGATCTTCTCCAAGTCCTCGAGCAACGTGCGGTTGAGCTGCCGGCCATTGTAGTAAGTCAATCCTTCCTCGCGCCATTGTTGCAGTTGCGGCGGTGTGAGCATTCGTTTGGGAAATTCCTCAGGGTGAAGGGGTGCGGCGAGGGTCGCTAGCGCGGCAACCTTGGGTTGCTGCGCCGCGAATAGTAACGCCACAGTGCCGCCCAGACTTGAGCCGAAGATTCCCAGTTTGCCGGGATAGCGCTGCTGCATTAGTTCGTAGGCGCACAGGTCGTCGACCTCGCCGCTGCAAGTGAGATCTTCATACTTGCCACTCGATGCGCCGACGTAGCTGAAATCGAAGCGCAGCGTCGCTACTCCGACTTCGGCTAATGCGCGGCTGAGAAAAATTAACTTCGCGCTGTTTTTATCCGAGTCCATGCCATGACACAGGATCGCGGCGCCGCACTGGTCCCCTTTCGCCGCGGGAGCATGAAGCACACCAGCGAGACGATCGCCGCGCGCGTTGGAGAATGAAATGGCTTGTTCAGTGTGGATAAAAGACTCGTCGCAATGCAACAATCGTTTATCACAGCTCATGATTCGCTAAAAGTCCGCGGCGCTGGATGGCAGTGCTAGCGACGGATCGCCGCGAATCACTTGCCACTCCCACGGTTTTGCAGAGGCTGACGCAAATTATTTTCTAATTAACTTCGTCCCACGGTCATGGAATGTCGTGAATACTTCCTTAAAATGCCTTGCGGTGGAAAGCTGCTGGTCCGGTTAGTTGCTGCGGTTGTTGCAATCACCCCGCGGCGTTGTGATAGGCTTGCGTGGCCTTGGGGGGACTCGCAACTGATTTCAATGTTCGAAGCCCACGGTAGGAGTTTTTAACAATGGTCGGCAAAACACTAAATCGTTTATGGTTTGCGCTCGCATCGTTTTTGTCTCTGGTTCTGATCGTTGCCGAGTCGGCGCAGGGTGCGGCAGCGCCGCGGGTGGCGCAAGAGCTGATGCAACGGGCGCGGCGCGAAGATAGCGTGCGCGTCATCGTGCAACTGGAGGCGGGCGACCTTCATGCCGATCCCACGGCCAGCGACATGATGGTCGATCTGCGCCGGGCGGAGATTGCCAAGGCGCACGGTTCGGTGCGCGGCGCGCTCCTCGGTGTGGCGCATAAGGTGCATCACCAGTTCGAAGATTTTCCCTTTATCGTTTTGGAATTGGGCAGTGACGGCTTGCAAACCCTCGACTCTCTACCGGGCTTGGTCGCGCAAGTCTTCGAAGACAAGTTGGAACAGCCGCTGTTGGCTGAGAGTATTCCGATCGTGCAGGCGAACCAAGTGTGGGCTGGCGGTTTCAATGGCGTGCCTTATGACGGCACCGGCGTAGTCGTGGCGATTCTCGATACCGGTGTCGACAAAACCCATCCGTTCCTCCAGAACGTTGTCGAGGAAGCTTGTTATTCGAGTAACAATGCTACCGATGGCGCTACCAGTGTTTGCCCCGGTGGGGTGACCAGTTCCACGGCGGTGGGATCGGGCGTGCCCTGCGCGTTGTCCAGTTGCAGCCACGGCACCCATGTCGCCGGGATCGCCACGGGCGACGGTCAAGGTGGCGCGGTGGCGGCATTTTCGGGCGTCGCCAAGAACGCGAATGTGATGGCCGTGCAGATTTTTTCCCAATTCGTCAACGTTAGTTTATGCGGTTCTTCTTCGCCGTGCATTTTGACCTACACGTCGGATCAGATGGCGGGGTTGCAGCGAGTCTACGCCGTGCGCAACTCCTATAAATTTTTCCTCGGTCAATATGAGCATCGGCGGCGGCGGTTCGACGACTAACTGCGATAGCGACCCGAGAAAACCGATTATCGATTCGTTGCGTGCGGCGAATATCGCCACGGTGATTGCGGCTGGCAACAACGGTTTTACCAACCAACTTTCTTTTCCAGCTTGTATTTCCAGCGCGGTCAGCGTCGGTTCCACTGGCGACGGCTCGGGCGGATCTACTCAAGACGCAATCTCATCGTTTTCCAACAGCGCTTCTTTTCTGTCGTTGTTGGCGCCGGGCCAAGTGATCACATCGTCTGTTCCTGGCGGTGGATATGCCAATTTCCAGGGGACCTCCATGGCGACGCCCCATGTGACCGGCGCGTTCGCGTTGATCAAGCAGGCGCTGCCCGGACTCACGGTCAGCCAAGCCCTTAGCGCTTTGCAGAGCAGCGGCTTGCCAATTTTAGATACTCGCAATGGCATCACCAAGCCGCGGATTCGAATTTTAAACGCACTAGCGACGTTCGATACGACGCCGCCGGATACGAACATAACTGGAACTCCGTTGGCGGTTACGAATCTCACCGTCGCGACGTTTACGTTCACTGCGACCGAGTCGGGCAGTACCTTTTCCTGTAGTCTCGACGCCGGTGCTTTCGCCGCCTGCTCTAGCCCAACGAGCTACACGGGTTTAGCGGCTGGCAGTCATACCTTTCAAGTTCGCGCCACCGACACCAACAATAATACCGACTGTCGTGGCAACGTCAATATGTCATGTTAACAGCAACGCGATTATGTCAGGGTAGTGCGTTGGGTTGAGGTCGTAAGTTAGAAACCTGGCCATAGCGGAACCCCACCTTGTTGGAGTTGGTTCGATATAGGCCAAGTGTGTGCGTC
>SHYW01000177.1 GCA_009692615.1 Deltaproteobacteria bacterium
TCTGCTTGCTAAGTAAGATAGAAAAGGAGAACATCAAAAACCAGATATTGATTACACTTATCCACAGACAAGGATTCAAAACGTAGCGACCGGCCCTGGGTCAATATTCAATCGGCAGGGTGGGTCAATATTCAATCGGCGCCAACAATTAGTCTTCATATAGCCACAATTACACCGAAAACAAAGAGCGATTGGGGTGCCAGCGCCGCTCCGAATTGTCTGGAAGAAGTCACGACGAGCGCGGGGTTATTGCCTAAAAAGTGTGACAAAATTCTTGACAAGCCGATGGCGGTGTACTAGCTTGAGCGAAATTTTGATTCAACTTGCTGGGAGGCAGAAATATGAATAAACGGTATCTAGCGTTGACGGCGCTAGGGTTTTTCCTCACGGGTTGTGCGGGAATGACCAAGAATCAAGCTGCGCTTTGGGGCGCGGGACTTTGTGGTGCCGGCGGCGCGGCTATGGGCGCGGTCATGGCGCATCAAGGTATTGAAGGTAAGCACCGTAATGAAGCGGCTGGTGCCGCCATCGGCGCTACAGCGGGTGCTTTAATCTGTGGTGGTCTAGCTTATTTGATCGCGGAAGATCCGAAACCGGTGCCACCGCCTCCACCACCACCGCCTCCTCCGGCGCCGAAGCCAACTCCTCCTCCGCCTCCTCCGGCAAAGGCGCCGCCTCCTCCGCCGGCAAAGGCGCCGCCACCTCCGGCGAAAGTTGAGCGGACGATTATTCTCGATGACGTGCTCTTCGATTTCGACAAGAGCAACATCAAATCGGAAGCCGGGGCGATCTTGAATCGTTTGGTTGCTTTCATGAACGAGAATAAGGAGAAGAAGGCGAATCTCTCCGGTCACACCGATAGCGCTGGCAGCGACGCTTTCAACCAGGCTTTGTCTGAACGACGTGTCGCATCGGTAAAAGACTACGTCGTGAAAAAGGGCGTCGACGGCGGTCGCGTATCCGGTCAGGGCTTCGGCGAAAGCAAGCCGATCGCGGATAACAAGACGGCTGAAGGCCGGGCGAAGAACCGCCGCGCGGAAATCAAAGTTAACTAACCTAATCGTTTTCGACGAGGACTGACCAATGCGGATGCCGGGAAAAGCGAGAATACTTTTCCTAGCATCCGCATTGTTTTTTTCAGCGACGGCTTGGGCCCAGGTTCCCAACTTCAAAGCCATCCAGGAGCAGATCTCGGAATACCGCAAACAGTTAGACCAAGCCGGCTCCAACGGCTCCCGTTTCTGGCTGCGACTCGACAGCAGCAAGCGTCCCCATCGGCTCTATGTCGGCGAACCGTTCCTGCAAGCGGACAGCACCAAGCAGGAAGAGTTCATCGAGATTTTCTCCCGTTTTCTCGCCGGCCACCCGGAAAAAAATATGCTCATCGACATTTACGATCCCAACACCAACAAATGGATCGGTGAGTATGGCTTTGGCGGCTTTCGGCTCTTCTAGTTTCCGCTATTTGTTTTGCTAGCAATTTCTTTCCTTTAATTTAGAGCTGTCCATAGCTCGGTTATCGGTTTGTCATTTTCCTTAGCCGTGGGTTAGATTCCATCAATGGCTTCCTTGAGTTCCATGCGCGACCATGTACGGGAAATTTTCTCGGCGGGGCTCGCTGCGGCCGATCCTTTAACCGCCATTCCGCGCCATGTTGAACTGCGTGACCATCGCTTGATGATTGGCGCGCGCAGTTACGATCTCGATGGGATTCACCGCATTCTCGTCATCGGTTGTGGTAAGGCCGCGGCGCGGATGGCGCTGGCGCTGCAAGAGTTGCTCGGCGATCGGATTTTCGGTGGTGTCGTGGTCGTCAAGTACGGTCACGGGCTGGCGTTGGAAAAAATCAAAGTCATCGAAGCTGGCCATCCGATTCCTGACCGCGCTGGACTCGAAGGGGCGCGTCAGGTCATGGAGATTGCGGCGGCGGCTGGCGCCGACGATCTCATTTTGTTTGTCGTTTCCGGCGGCGGCTCGGCGTTGCTGCCGATGCCGGCAATCGGTCTTACGTTGAAAGACAAACAGTTGACCACCGAGCTTCTGCTTGGCAGTGGCGCAACTATTCAAGAAATTAATGCGCTGCGCAAACATCTCTCGCAGCTCAAAGGCGGGCGGCTGGCGCAATTAGCAACGCCGGCAAGATTGGCCGCGCTGCTGCTTTCCGATGTCGTCGGTGACGATCTTGACGCCATCGCTTCCGGGCCGTCGGTTGGCGATCCGACAACCTTCGCCGATTGTCTAGAAATTCTTCGCCGCTATCGACTGCTTAAAGAGATTCCGCGGCCGGCGCTCGCTTTGTTGGAACGCGGGGCGCGAGGTGGGATTGGTGAAACTCCCAAACCATCGGACGGAATTTTTCACAGCGTGCAAAATCTAATCGTTGGCAGCAACGCTTTGGCGTTAGCCGCGGCAAAAGAGCGCGCGCAAGCTTTGGGTTACCGCGCGATGATCTTGTCGAGCCGAGTGCAAGGCGAGAGCCGCGACGTGGCCAAGTCTCACATGGCGCTGGTCAAAACTATCCTCTCGCGCGGGCGCGCCGCGGGCGCGCCGCTTTGTTTGATCTCCGGTGGCGAAACGACGGTAACGCTTCGTGGCGATGGCTTGGGCGGACGCAATCAAGAATTCGCTTTGGCCGCGGCCGTGGAGATCGCCGGCATCGACAACGTCGTCGTGTTGAGCGCCGGCACTGACGGCGGCGACGGGCCGACCGACGCGGCTGGCGCCATCGTTGATGGTTTTACCCTTCGAAGGGGAGCCACCCGAGGCTTACGCGCGGCCGACTATCTTGCGCGCAACGATTCTTATTCCTTCCTGCAAGCGACGGACGATCTTTTGATCACCGGCCCGACCTTCACCAACGTCATGGACGTTCAGCTAGCTTTGCTCGGTTAGCTCCATTCGCTCACGCCGCATGATGACCTTGCGCTGGCGTTTCTTGGCGCGGATTTTTTTCCATTTCGCAGTTGAAATGGAAATTCAATCATGATTAGAGTGCCATTTTTCGACGGATGGAAAGCTTGGATTGAAGGTTTGCCAGGATCACGGAGTTGGGACAATGATCGATGTGAGTCTGAAAGGGGTGCGCTGCCGCGCGGCGCAGGAGATCCTCGATATCGACGGGACGATTGGCGCTTCGACCGAGGGTACGATCATCTATGAGCTTGAAGGCGAAGGCGGCCAGCTGGTCAACGTTTGCTGGGACGATGGCACGCGCTCGTTGGTTTCGTCGGAAGAAATAGTCATTACCGACGTGGTGACTTGGCAGTAGTTTAGCCGCGGTTTTTTTCTTACTAAAAATCGACTGTGATAACGTGAGTGCCTTCGATTCGTAGTTTTTGCTGAACTGGATCGCCGAGCGGAATTGTCGGTGCCGGCGCGCTACTGCCGTCGCCGATGCGCACGTTTTGATTGGCACCGGGCGAACAGGCGATGGTGACAGCTCGATCTAGTTTCGCCGAGACGCTGCGGCGATTTTCGCCCTGCGCTAATTTCTCATCACTGGCTAAATCAACGGCAATCGAACAACGCCGAACCACGTTCACGTTTACCGCAAACAACTTTGCGTCAGATAGAGCCCCAGCAGCTTTCGTATTGGCTGGTTGAATCAATTCCTGGATCGCCATCGCTAGCACCAGGGCCTGGAGCGATTTGTTTCGATAAGTTTGGCGGACTGTCGGCATTGCGAGGCTCGGTGGCGCGGTCGAAACGGTGCACCGCGCCCACTAAACTATCGGGCAATGAGCGAAGAACTTTAATCGCGGCGGAGCTAACCGGTGGTGCCGAGAGTGGTGGCGAGATTTTTATCCCAATGGGAGATATGGCACTGGGTGCGCACCCTGGTGAGAAAATCTTCGATGTTGACCGGCTTGGTGAGAAAGTCGCTGGCGCCGAACTCCATGGCGGCGGCGCGGGTTGCGAGATCGTCTTTGGCCGTCAGTAAAAATACCGGCAAGTCCGGGGCGATGGATTTGAGTTCGCGGCACACCGACAGTCCGTCCATCTTCGGCATCATCACGTCCAAAATCACCAGATCGATATTTTGCTGGCGGATGATTTCCAAACATTCGGCGCCGCTGTAGGCGCACACGGCGTCAAAGCCATGATGGTTGAGCAAGTGCTTGATCAGATCGACGAAGTCGCGATTGTCATCGACGATCAAGATCGTAAAGGGCAGGGACGGGTTAGGGTTGGGCGCAGTTCCACGCATCTTCGTCTTGTTCCTTTCTCAGTGAGCGGTTGCGTAACTTGGCGACCAAGGTGGTGCGCTTGAGCTTGAGCATGCGCGCCGCCATCGCTTTGTTGCCATCCGACAGGCGCAAAGCTTCGTCGATCAGCCGCTCCTCGAAATTGCGCAGCGCCGCATGTAAATCCAAGTCTTTGTTGCTGAGCGAGGGCTGAGGAGTTTTTTTATCGGAAGCGAAGCTGGCGATATTCGCGGGCAAGTCCGCCAAGCCGATGTGGTTGTCCTCGCATAACACGACCAGCCGCTCGACGACGTTTTCCAGCTCGCGGATGTTGCCCGGCCAGTCGTATTCCCAAAGATAGACATTGGCTTCGTGCGAGATCTTGGCGGTGGTGCCGTATTTCCGGTTCGCCCGCTCCAAGAAGTGGCTGACCAGCAGCGGGATGTCGGAGCGTCGCGAGCGGAGCGGCGGCAGATGCAAGGGGATAACTTGAAGACGATAAAATAAATCTTCGCGGAAGGTGCCGAGCTCGGTTTCCTTGGTGAGATCTTTGTTGGTCGCGGCGATGACCCGGGCGTTGACCGCGATGGCGTGATCGGCGCCGACCGGCCGGACTTCGCCATCTTGCAGCACGCGCAAGAGCTTGGGTTGCAGCGTCAAAGGAATTTCGCCGATTTCGTCGAGAAAAATCGTGCCGCCGTTGGCGAGCTGAAACATGCCGGCGCGCGCCGCGTGGGCGGCGCCGCGGGTGTGGCCAAACAGTTCGCTCTCGAGCAGCTCGTGGGGAATCGCGGCGCAATTGATCGGCAGCAGCGGACTATTGGCGCGCGGGCTCAAGCTGTGGATCATGCGCGCGACCACTTCTTTGCCGGTGCCGCTCTCGCCGGTGATCAACACCGTGGCATCGGTGACCGCGACGCGCCGGACCAGGGCCGTAACTCTTTGCATCAACGGATGCTCGCCGATTAGAAACGTGCCGGGATCGTCGACAGCACGCTGAATCGGTTTGTTAAGGGTGGGTGGGAATGCGTGAGCGTTTAACGAGTTGCCGTGTGAAAACAAGTTCTCAAGTCCTCAACAGAAAGAAACGAGTCGAGGATATCGAAAAGAATCTTTAAATATAACCGGTGGAATACTGAATATTTTATCGGTGTTTGTCCTACGACTGTGCTGTTGCGCGAATCGACGGCGTTTAGGTTTTGGCGTCTGGACTGACCAGATCGTTGGAGAGCGCGTAGTAGGTCAACTGCGCGTTGGTCTTCATTTCCATCTTTTCCAAAATCCGTGAGCGGTGCGTGCTGATAGTCTTTTCACTCAAGCATAGTTCTCGCGCCACCTGACCGACGGTTTTGCCGGACGCCAGCATGCGCATCACTTGATACTCCCGGTCCGAGAGCTTCTCATGGGGCGATAAACTATTGTCGGCGGCGAGATCGGTGGCGATTTTTTCCGCGAGCGCGGGACTGATATATTTGCCACCCATGCAGACCTTGCGCACGGCCTGGACCAGTTGGTCGCAGGCGGCTTCTTTGTTCATGTAGCCCGTCGCTCCCGACTTGAGCACCCGCGGGCCGAACTGGTCCTCGGGATAAACGCTCAAGATGAGCACCGGCAGTTTGGGATAGGCGCGGCGCAGGTAGGAAAGCGTGTCAAGGCCGTCGCGGCCGGGCATGCCGATATCCAAGAGCACGACGTCGCAGGCAGTATTTTCGATGCGCTGGAGGAGCTCTTGGCTGTTGGACGCTTCGGCGACCACCTGGATGTCGGCTTCTTCTTCGAGAATGTTTTTGATGCCGCGGCGCAGCATCGGATGATCGTCGGCGATGATGACCTGAATCATAGTTGCGGTCTCCGCGGTTCGAATTCGGTTATGGCATTCACGACTGGCAGTGGTAAGTGGGTGATCACGGAAGTGCCTTTGATGAGATTCCGTTCCACGGCGATGTTGCCTCCCAGCGACGCGGCCCGCTCGCGCATTCCTAGCAGGCCGAGGGAGTGGGTGTCAGAGACTTTCTCGCCATCTGTTGTAGCAAAGTGATTATGTCAGGGGTTAACGGCAACGTAATTATGTCAGGGTGGAAGGATGACAACCCTGACAATGAAAGACGAGAAACGACTAGACATAATTCAACGAGTATATCGCAGCGAGATCACCGTGGTTGAGGCCGCA
>SHYW01000178.1 GCA_009692615.1 Deltaproteobacteria bacterium
GCAAATCGAGGCAAAACTAAGGACCCTATTAACCACGAGAGCAAAATGTAATCTGATATAACTTCGCAAAAACTGTAACTCATTACGAAAAAAACGATCTATCCTCCGCTGCCCTGCTTCCAGGGCAGTTGTTCAGAGGTTCCTTAAGAAGCCTTACGTGATTACTGCCAACGATCTCAAGGGCATCATGACTATGATGCCGGCGTTTACCAAGAAGGACGGCGATCGGATCGACGCGACGGATACGGTCGATACCGTCGAGCTGACGCGCACGGTCGATAAGATTATCACCGACGGCGGCTGCAACGTGCTGACCACCACCGGCAGCTTCGGCGAGTTTCATACGCTGTTGTGGGACGAGCATAAAAAATTGATCGAGGCGACTGTCGCGGCGAACAAGAAGCGCGTGCCGCTGTTTATCGGCTGTACTAATTTGAATCCGCGCGAGGCGATCCGCCAGGCGAAGTTTGCCCAGGATGCCGGCGCCGACGGCGTGCTGCTCGGCGTGCCCTTCTATTATCAAGCGAGCGTCGACAACGCGGTGCAGTTCTATCACGACGTCGCCGACGCGCTGCCCAAAATGGGCGTGATGATTTATCACAACCCGACCCATCATCGCGTGACGATTCCGGTGAGCGCGTTCAAGAAGCTCACCGAGAAACCGAACATCGTCGCCATGAAGGATAGCCACCGCACGCCGCTGCAATTCGTCGAGCTGACCAATCTCACCAAAGGCAAGATGAGCCTCTTCGTCAACCAGACCCAGATGTATCCTTACTATCAAATGGGCGCGGCGGGCTGCTGGTCATTCAACGTTTGGATGGGGCCGTCACCGGTGATGGCGTTGCGCGATGCTTGCGTGGCACAGAACTGGGAACTCGCCAAACAGCTCTGCCTCGATCTCGAAGGGCTGAACCGCGTCGGCCCCAACATCGGCAGTCTCGTCTGGCGCGAGAACGTTTTCAAACTCGCCGTCAATCACGCCGGCTACTGCACCGCTGGGCCGCTGCGCGCGCCGTGGCGAATCGTACCGGACGAAGTCAACGACAACAGCAAGAAGATCGCGGCGTATTGGAAAACCCTGTGTGCCAAGTATCCGTTGGTGAAAGAAGCGGCGCGCAAGTCGGCGTAAAAGAGTTTTTAGTTTTGAGTGTTTAGTTTTTAGTTAATCGAGCAAAGAGAAAAACAAAATGAACACCACCCAAAAAATCATCGACGGCGACGGCCACGTGGTCGAAGATATCGCCTCCATCGTCAAGTACATGCCGCAGGAATATGTCGCGAGAAGTTTTTCCGAAGCGCGCGGCAAAAACCCGTTTCCGCCCATCGACCATTTACATTCGGCGAATCGCCACATCACCCCTCCAGGCGCCTTCGCCAACGTCGGCCGCGAAGGCTGGGAGCTGTTTCTTGAAGATGTCGGCATCGGCACCACCGTGCTCTACACCAGCGCCGGTCTCGCTTTTGGCAAGATCGTCAGCCGCGACTGGGCCATCGAGCTGGCGCGCGCTTACAATAATTGGCTGCACGACACCTATCTTTCAAAAAGTCCGCGCTTCAAAGCGATGGGCTTGATCCCGTTGCAGGAGCCGGCCGAAGCTGTGATCGAGTTGCGCCGCATCGTCCGCGATCTCGGTTTCTCAGGCGCCATGCTGCCGTCCATGGGCGTCAACATGCCGCATCTTGGCTCGCAAAAATATTGGCCGATTTATGGCGAAGCTGAACGTTTGGGCTGCGCCATCGCCATCCACGGCGGCGCCCATGAAAATTTATTGATGGACGACATGAGCCCCTACGCCGTGCCCAACGCGCTCGGCCATCCGATGAGCCAGATGATCGCCTTCGCCGGGATTATTTTTAACGGCATCTTCGATAAGTTCCCCGGCCTGCGCATCGGCTTCATGGAGGCGGGAACCGCATGGCTGCTCACCTGCATGGAACGCTTCAACGGCTCGTGGGCGAGCCATGTGCAGCATGATCCGCGCGGCCGTTTCTTACAGCTTAAGAAAGGCGAGAAGATCAAGGACTATATCAACCGCCACATCGACGACGGCCGGATTTTCGTCGGCTGCGAAGGCGAAGAGCTGAGCATCGCCGAGGCGGTGCGTATCACCGGCAACAAGCCCTATCTTTTCTCCACCGACTATCCCCATGAAGTCGACGCCGCGACCTGCAAACACGAGCTGCAAGAGTTGCGCGAGAACCCGAATCTTAAACCAGCCGACAAGGACGCCATCCTGTTCGGCAATTCGAAGAGGTTTTATCAGTTGGCGAATTGACCCTCTCGTTTCGCGAGGGTCATCCTGAACGAAGTGAAGGATCTCTGCCGATAAGCCGAGATTCCTCGTCGCTTCGCTCCTCGGAATGACAGTTACGCAGGCTCTAGCATTTAGGAGAAGAACGATGAGCAACAAAAAACACAAAATCATCGACGGCGACGGCCATGTCGTCGAATCCCATACCGAGATCGCGGCGCGTATGCCGGCGGTTTACCGTGAACGCTTCGGCGCGGCGCGCGGTCCTTATCCACCTAATGACCATTTGCACGCCGCCAATGCGCATATTTTACCGGAGGGCGCCTTCGCCAAAGTCGGCCGCGAAGGCTGGATCGATTTCATGGAAGATGTCGGCCTCACTAGTGCCGTGCTCTACCCGACCAACGGTTTGTCCTTCGGCCGCGTCGTCAGTCTCGACTGGGCCATCGAATTAGCCAAAGCTTACAACGACTGGATGCACGACGAATACTTGAGCAAGAGTTCGCGCTTTCAGGCCTTGAGTTTGATCCCATTGCAAGAACCGCAGGAAGCGGTGAAAGAACTGCGACGCAGCGTTAAAGAGCTGGGGTTCTGCGGCGCCATGCTGCCGAGCACCGGCGTCGCCGGCGCGCAGAATCATTTGGGCGACGACAAGTACTGGCCGATCTACGAAGAGGCCAATCGCCTTGGCTGCTGCATCGGCATCCATGGCGGCGTGCACGACAACATGGGACTCGACGACATGACGCCCTACGCGCCGGTCAATGCGCTGGGCCATCCCTTCGGCCAGATGGTGAATTTCTCGGGACTCCTGTTCAGCGGCGTCTTCGACAAATATCCCAAGGTTCGCTTCGGCTTCATGGAAGCCGGCGCCGGCTGGTTCGTCAATTGTATCGAGCGGCTGGAGCGCGCCTGGAACAGTCATATCCAGTACGATCCGCGCGGCCGATTCATGAAGCTTCGCGACAAGGAGTCGGTCACCGATTATATCAAGCGTCATGTCGATGAAGACCGCATCTTCGTCGGCGTCGAGGGTGATGAGCTGACCTTGCCCTTCGCGGTCAGCGTGGTCGGCAATAAGCCGTTTATTTTTTCCTCGGACTTTCCCCATGAGGTCAACAACGAAACTTGCAAAGAAGAACTCGAAGAGCTGGACGAAAATCCCCGGCTGACGAAAGAAGACAAAGACGGCGTGCGCTACAGAAATGCCGAGCGGTTTTACGGCTTGGCCACAAATTAGGATTCAATTAACCGCACCCTTCGACGATGCTCAGGGCGATCGGGGCTACAAAAGACGCAAAATAGTTGTCGTAGGGGGCGGGTTTTAAACCCGCCCTTTTTTCGCCCTCACCCCGACCCTCTCCCATCGGAATGGGCGAGGGAGAAAACTACAGAGACTGAAATTACTATGAAATTGATATGCCGCGTGATCCTCGTTTTAGCCACGATCACAAACACGGTCACGCTCCACGCTCAGTCTTTAACGACCTTCCGCGTCGCCAACGGCACCAGCGGTGAAAACCCCGCGGTGCTCTGGGTCGGCGTCGACCAAGGGATTTTCCGCAAGCATGGACTTAATGTGGAAGTGATTTTTATGCGCACCGGACCGTTGGCGATGTCAGCGCTGGTCTCGGGCGATGTCTCGGCAGTTTTAACCAGTTCGAATAACGTTATGAACGTCGCCGCCGGCGGCTTGGACGTGGTCGCCATCGCGACGCTGATCAATAAACCCGAAGGTGACATGATCTCGCGGCCGGAAATCAAGAAGGCCGAAGAGTTGCGCGGTAAAACCATCGCCATTCAAAGCATCGGCGGCGGCGGCTGGGCCAACAACATGCTGGCGTTGGACCACTTCGGCCTCGATCCCGACCGCGACAAGATCAACTTCCTGGTTCTCGGCGATCAGGCGTCGCGTATTCAGGCCCTCGAAAACGGCCGCGCCCACGCCTCATGGATGGGACCGACCTTCAGCGCGCCGCTCAAGAAAAAAGGTTTCACAGTTTTACTAGACCTCACTAAATCGCCGATACCCTATCTCGGCTCATCATTGATCGCCCGCCGTGCCACCTTTCGCCAGGAGCAAAAACATTACGAAGCAATGCTGCAAGGGACCTTGGACGCCATGCATTTCTTCGTCAAACCGGAAAACAAATCCGCGGTCCTGAAATCAATAGCGCGGGTGCTCCGGCTGCCGCGGGTCGAAGATGCCGAAAGCGGCTACAACGGACTCTTGGCAACCTATAGCATCGACTTGAAGCCAAAACCTGAGGGCGTGAAAAAAATCTATTCCATACTCCTGCGCACCAATCCCAAACTGCAAACCCTCAAACCGGAATCGATCATCGACGACAGCCTGATCCAAAAAATCCACGCTAGCGGATATTAGTGGTAAAGCAGAGAAGATATTTCACCACGGAGAGCACAGAGAACACAGAGAAAAGATATCGAATTTCTTTTGCGCCCTTTGCAGTCCCGATCGCCCTGAGCATCGTCGAAGGGTGCGGCCAATCATCCGAGTCCGATTCTTTTCCAAGGAGGAACTCCATGATCGCTCACATCGGCATCATCGTCAGCGACATTGAACGCAGCAAAGGCTTTTACAGCGCGGCGCTCCAACCCATCGGCTACCAAATGATTCGCGAATACGGCGTCACGCCGAGCCGACCGGCGGCGAGCGCGGGATTCGGCGAACCGCCGCGCGCCGATCTTTGGCTCTACCAAGGCGATCCCGGCAAGGTCACCGCGCACATCGCCTTTCAAGTAAACCGCCGCGCGCTAGTCGATGCTTTCTACCAAGCCGCTATCGCCGCCGGCGGCAAAGACAATGGCAAGCCTGGGCCGAGGCCGCAGTACAGTGCCAACTATTATGCAGCGTTTGTCTGGGATCCGGACGGTTACAATGTCGAGGCGGTTTGTCGGGAGGCGGAATAGCGCAGCGCTATTGGCAACCAATCAACGCTGTTCGGGTTACTGGTCTTTGCGTTTGGCGTTGGAATATTTCTGCAACCAGTTCTCAATCATCTTACGTTTGAAGCGCCACTGGTTGCCGACTTTGAACGCCGGCAGCTCCTTGTCCGCCAGCAATCGGTAGACGGTGAACTTATCGACGTTCAGATATTCGGCGACCTGTTCCAAGGTCAAAAGTTGATCGGGCATGGTTTACGTTCGCTAATCGAAGCTAGGTTTTATTTGAATCCTCAGCCAACGTCAAGCCCGCCCGGAACGCTGATTTTCTTGGCGCCATGTATGAAAAAATGGCGTGGCGAATCACGATTGGCAAAAATCTCGACCGGCTATTTCGCGGCGCAAACGGTGATCTCCACCATCGTGCCGGGTGTCAGCACCGCGCCCACCGCGGTGCGCGTCGGCAGATTTGCGCGGTCGACCCAGGCCATCCAGGCTTCGTTCATTGCGTCCTTCAAACTGGCGTCCTGCATGTAGATCGTGGCGCTCAAGATGCGCGATTTGTTCGTCCCCGCTTGAGCCAACACCGCGTCGATCTTTTGCAGCACCTGCGCCGTCTGCCCTTTCATGTCGAGCGACTTGTCATCGGCAACCATACCTGAGCAAAATACCAAGTCGCCAAACACCGCGGCATTGCAGTTCCATTCGCGCGGATTGATTCGTTGAATGTCCATAATTCGTTCTCCTTCAAGTTAGGCATTAGGCAACAGTAAGACAATCGGAAGGCCGTCATAA
>SHYW01000179.1 GCA_009692615.1 Deltaproteobacteria bacterium
CATAAAGCTCCACTGTGAACATCCTTCCAGCCTCCCGATGCCATTCAATAACATCGAGACAGCCTACAGGACCGGTACACTTTTGACCCGCCATTTTCTGCCAGATCTTTGCCGGTTCAGTGGTACACTTTACGCCCGCGATTTATATGGGGTCAGGATTTGGGGTCAGACATAACAATGACTACAATCTTTCGCGACTATCAGCAGCAAGCTTTGCAGATCGCATGGCATAGGAAATATCTTCCGATGCTTGTGGCCACGGCTTTTTGTCTTAGCGCAAAGTGGTTACTCGAACAAATGCGGCACGAAGCAACTTAGGTTGTTGGTCACGAGCGTGGTGGATTCTCTGATGCCGACTCCCGCCGCAATACCATCGATTAGCCAACTTCCTAGCACTGGATAAGCTCCGCCGAAGTTGGGAATGTTCGCTAGCGCTTGGCAGACGAAACCTTCTTGGCCGTACGGTCCTTCTGTTTTCTGCATTGAACCGCCGCGTTGGATGGAAAGATTGGCGCCTTCACGTGAAAGCAGCGGTTTTTTTACGTAGTCGGTCATCTGCTTCGGTTCGTTGAAATAGCATTCGAGCAAGTTCGGATGGCCGGGGAAAAGTTCCCAGAGGATTGGCAGGATGCCTTTGTTCGATAGCAGCATTTTCCAGATCGGTTCGATCCATTGGGTGAGCGTGTAAGTTGAAAGTAACTGGTTTCCCTGGGGATCGCGGAGCAGCCACTCCCACGGATAGAGTTTGAAGACGCTACGCATGGGCCGGCCGTTTAAATCGACGAAGCAGTTTTGCACTTCGTCCCAACCGATGTCGTCGATGCGCATGAGCACGGCTTCGATTCCCGCCTGGGTTGCAACGTCCATCAAGTAACTGACGGTCATCAAGTCTTCGCTGTTCTCGACATCCGGCGGTTCAAGATAGGCGAAGTGCAACGGATTCGCCACATAACGTTTAAGCTCCTGCCATTTGGCCAAAAGCTTTTCATGGATCGAGTTGAACTGATCGAGCTTGGGAAAACAGTCTTGCAGCCAATACCATTGCGCGACGGACGCTTCGAGCAGCGCGGTCGGCGTGTCGGCGTTATATTCGAGCAGTTTCAAGTCGTCGCCGTCGTAGGCCAAGTCGAAGCGGCCATAGAGCGCCGGCGGCTCGTCTTCCCAGGCTTGCTTGATGATCGCAATCGCCGCATCGGGGATGCTCAGCTCTTTGAAGCGATTCCCGTCGATGATGTGCTGGGCCGCTTGCAAACACATCTCGTGCAGTTCGTTCGTGGCGAGTTCGATTTGATCAATTTCACTGGCGCGAAAAGAGTAGTAAGCCGACTCGTTCCAATAGGGGCGGCCCTCGGTGTGATGATAGATAAAGCCCACCGCTTCGACTTTCTTTTGCCAATCGGCGCGCGGATTAATCGCTATGCGTTTCATTCAATCCTTCGCTTGCTTTAGCTGCCGCCGGAGACAAACGCTCTGCCGGTGGCGCCGAAGCCGCCGCGAGTGACGTGGCTCGGGCTGGCGTAGTTGACTCCAGGTTGGGCGAAGCGGCCGCCGCCGCTGGCGCGCTCGCCCATGTAATAGCCGTGGCCGCCGTAGTAGTGGGAATAGTAATGGCTCGCCGGACCGCCGGCTTCGCACCAGCGCTCTTCGACGACGACATTGTTGTTGTCGACGCAGCGCTTGGCTTCGACCCAGTCTCCGTCTTTGCCATCGTTCCCGTTGTCGCAGCCGTTCATGACGGCGGCGGCGAAGGATGACAGAAATGCGAGCGTGACCTTGACGGATTTCTTCATCGCGGCTTATCCGTGCACGTAGCCCATTGTTAGTGCTAGAAAGATCACCGCTTTGAACAATGCGGCGGCGATGTTGCGTTGTTCCATCACTTCCTCGCCCAAGCGCGTTGCGCGAAACGTCAACTTATCGGAGATCACATGCGCGGCGAGCATTAGCAGAACCCATGCGCCGAGATAAAGCGCGACGGTTGAAATATCGCTGCGCCAGCCCTGCGATGGGCCGCTGATGACGGCGCCGCAAACCATGCCGCCGGAAAGCAGAAAACTACCGAGGTCAATACCGACCGCGAGATTTTGTTCGTCTAACGCCGCGTCAACGCCTTTGCCGGCGAGCCGGTAGAGAAACGCCAGCAAAATTAGCATGAGCTGTCCGATTAGAAACCAGACAAGGGCGACCGCTATGCCGTTTTCCCAGTCGTAAAATGCTCCGCCGACGACGTAGGCGCTGGCGAGATAGGTAGCACCCTCGACGAAGGCCACGGCGACGTTCTTCTCCTGGACGACTTCGCGGTTGTTGCTGAAGTGGTAGAGAATCAGCCAGTCGTTTAGATAGCGCGAGAGATAGATTAGGATCACGGCCAAGAGCGCATGTTGAGTGAAGAACCAGGCGCCGGCGTCGCCTTGGCTGCGATCGAAGATAGCGAGCAAAGCGAAGACCACGGCGATGGAGAACAACGCGTAGCGCAGCGCCAGCGCGCCATTATCGCGGAAAAGCATTTCGTTGACCGGATCGTAACCTTCGAGCTTGCCGCTGAGCCAGAGTAGCGCCGCTAAGCCGATGAGCAGCAGCAATATGCCTACCGCCAAGGATAGCGGGCCGATGAGCAGGGCGAAAGAGATCATGTCATTTTCCTTATTGCGGCAGCGTAGTATGTTAGGAAAAAGCTTGTCAAAGACTAAATTAACATAAGGGCGGTTCATGGCACAAAAAAATAATTCCCAATCCTATTCACGCGGCATCGGCGCATTCGCCAACGGTCTCAAACTCGCTGACGTGCCGGCGGATGTGATCGCCAAAGCCAAATTAGTTTTTCTCGACACGCTCGGCATCGCGTTGGCGTCATCGACCATGGATTTCGGCGTGATGGTTAGCAACGTCGCGCGCAAACTCGGCGGCGATAAACATAGCGTGGTGATCGGCTCGGCCAATCGCGTAGCGGCGGCCAATGCAGTGATCGCCAACGGCACGCTGGCGCACGGGCTCGACTACGACGACACTTTGGAAGAGGCGATCGTTCACACCGGATCCTGCGCTTGGATGACCGCTCTCGCCGTCGGCGAAGAAGTCGGCGCTAGCGGCGCCGCGATGCTCGAAGCGGCGCTGATCGGCACCGAAGTGTTGTGCAAAGTCGGCCTGGTGGCGCCAGGAAAATTTCACGCCCGCGGTTTTCATCCAACGGCGATCTGTTCGACCTTTGGCGCGGCGGCCGCGGCGGGCAGACTGTACGGACTTAACACCGATCAGTGGGTCGATGCCTTCGGCCTGTGCGGTAGTCAAAGCTCGGGCATTATCGAATATCTCGCCGACGGCACTTGGACCAAGCGCATGCATCCCGGTTGGTCCGCCCATGGCGGTGTGATCGCTTGTTTGCTGGCGCAAGAGGGTTTTCGCGGGCCGGCGAAAGTTTTCGAAGGCACCGACGGTTTTTTCAAAGCCTTCGGCGGCAAGAACGATTATCGCTTCGAGAAACTTTTGGAACTCGGCAAAGCTTGGGAGATTCCTAAGCTGGCGTTTAAGTCTTATCCCTGCGGTTCGATCTCGCATCCGTACATGGACTGCGCCCTCAAGATTAAGCAAAAGTTTTCACCTGCGCCGGATGAAATTGCCGAAGTGGTTTGCCGCACGGCGGAAGGTCCGGTGCATCGCTTGTGGGAGCCGCTGGCGGACAAGCAAAAACCGCTGAGCGCTTACGGCGCCAAGTTCAGCCTGCCGTTTAGCATCGCGGTGATGCTGGTGCGCGGCCGGGCCGGGCTTGAGGAATTCACTGACGCGGCGATCGCCGATCCGATTGTGCTCAAGTTGGCGGCTAAGGTGCGCTACGAACTCGATCCGACCATCGACTATCCGCGCCATTTTTCCGGCCACGTCAAAGTTATTCTCACCAACGGTCAAGTATTGGAAGAGAACCAGCCCCATCCGCGCGGCGGTCTGGAAGATCCGCTGCCGCCGGAAGAGATCGTCGATAAGTTTCGCGCCAATGCGCGCCTAGCGTTGCCGGCTGAAAGCGGCGAGAAAATAATCGCCACGGTGCAGCGCATCGAATCGTTAAATTCAATTGCCGAGCTGAGCGAGTTGCTGTTAGTGCGGTGCTGATTGAAGGGTATTAAGAATCGGAAATCCCGTTGCCACGGTTTCTCGTGATCCAATGTACTAAGATGCCGACGACGAACACGCCGACGAAAGTCGCCGCGCCGCTGACGATTTTTGGATCGCTGGCGCCGTACAGCCAGCCGAGATCGGCGCGGCGAAAATCGCCGAACACGCGCAAAGATTTTAAGCCGACGATCCAACCGGCGTGTAAACCAATGGACAGATAAATTTTGCTGCTTCTAATCAGCGCGTAGCTGAGCACGATGCCGATGAGCCACAGGCCAAGCAGTCCAGGCAGTATTGCTAGCGGCTCGCCAAAGGGCGCGAAGGTTGTGAGCAGGTGGCGAAAGCCGGCGAACGGATCGAGGCTGTCGAGAAAATAGCTTTGACCCGGACGGACAAAGTGCAGTGCCGAAAAAAATAGATTGACGCCGAGAAAGGCGCGTAGCGGATGGCCGGCGTCGTGGATGCCTTTGAAGAGCAAGCCGCGAAAAAAGACTTCTTCTAAGCCACCGGCGAAGATGCCGGCGCTCACCGCGCGGGCGACGGTGCCCAGACCTTGACCCAACGACACACGAAAAAATGGCGTGTACACCGCGCTAAAAGTCATCAGCGCCGCGAGCAGGACCATCGAGCCGAGCGCCAGTGCCAGTCCGGTGCCGAGATCGCGACAGCCACGGCTCCAGCCGGCGATGCATAATCGCTTGAGCTGAGCGCTGTCGAATTGGCGTCGGCAGAAAATAAACAGCACGATGCCGGAGATCATGAAGGCGCGGTTAAATATCCGGGGAAAGGGCACGCGCTCGGCGAGCAAATCCGGCCAGCCTGTGCTGACCCAGTCCGCGCCAAGGGCGAGCCATGGGCTGATGATGCAGGTGAGTGCCAAGACGGCGAATAGAAAATAGATCAAACGGCGCGGATAGTTGGCTGACGATGGGTGAGATTCCATGACTGCTTCGACTATGTTATAGCGATTTCTCGATGGCAAGCAGCGAAGCGAAAATATTGCTCGGCAAAAGCGCTTTGATCACCGGCGCCAGCCGCGGTATCGGCCGGGCGATTGCGGCAGCTTATGCCGACGCCGGCGCGCGGGTTTTTATTTGCGGACGCAATCCCAGCGATGTCGAAAATACTTGCCGCGAGCTCGCTGTTGACGGCGTGGCTGGCGACATCGCGCGAGTCCAAGATGCGCAACGGATTGTTCAGGCCGCGCTAGCACGGTTTGGCGCCATCGATGTTTTGGTCAACAACGCTAGTATTCTCGGTCCGCGTGTCGCCATCGCCGATTATCCGCTCGCCACCTGGGATGACGTGCTGCGGACCAATTTAACCGGCTTATTTTTGATCACCCACGAAGTTTTGCCGACGATGTTGGCACGCCGAAGCGGCTCGATCATCAACGTCACTTCGGGGGTCGGCCGGCTCGGCAAGGCCAAGTGGGGGGCCTATGCAGTCTCCAAAGCCGGGCTGGAGGGCTTCACTCAAGTGCTCGCCGATGAAGTAAAATCAGCCGGCATTCGGGTGAATTCGGTCAATCCAGCGGCAACCCGCACCGCCATGCGCGCCCAGGCTTATCCCGACGAAGATCCATTGATGTTGCCGACTGCGGAGAGCGTGGTGCCGCTCTTTCTTTACCTCGCCTCGGACGCGTCAGTTGAAGTAAGCGGCCAGTCGCTAAATGCCCGGGATTGGCAGCCTCCAGTGTGTGTTGTAGCAAAGTGATTATGTCAGGGGTTAACGGCAACGTAATTATGTCAGGGTGGAAGGATGACAACCCTGACAATGAAAGACGAGAAACGACTAGACGTAATTCAACGAGTATATCGCAGCGAGATCACCGTGGTTGAGGC
>SHYW01000180.1 GCA_009692615.1 Deltaproteobacteria bacterium
ATCGTCCGCGCTTACATCGAAGGCATCGCGGCGTTAAAAACGCGCAAAGCGCAAGCGCTCAAGTTGCTGGAAAAATATATGGGACAGCGCGGCGGCAGCGCGGACGCGCACTATGAATTCGTCAGCAAATATTTGGATTCCATTCCGCGTGTCGATCCGGCGGCGGTGGACACGGTGCTGGAGATGGTCGGCGCCAAGGGCGCGGTGAAAACCGCGCTGTTCGATAACTCGATCGTCGACCGCCTGGCGCGCGACGGTTTTATCGACAAGCTATATAAAGGAGCGAAGCCATGACCGAAAAGCAGTGGCGCGAGTGTCTGGGTGAGTTGGTGCGCGATTACATGCGCTCGCCCGAGATGGACTTTTACTTTTCCATCAAGATGAACAAGCCGAGAGCGGCGGTCATGGTCAAGCAGCAGAGCTTGTTCGTGCGCCACCGGCGCGAGTGTTGGGCCCATGTGTCGGCCAACTGCCCGGTGATGGGCGTCAAGCAGCGCATCTTGGAGCATGAGTATGAAGAGATCGTTCGCGACGACTATTCGGATTATGGCCATCTACACTTGATCATTCGCCAGGGAAATTCCGTCGAGCTCGCGCCAGAGGAGATTCTCAACGCCGAGCCGACACCGGAAACCCGCGCCGCGCTCTATGCCTGGTCGTGGATGACCAGCGAAATGCCCTGGACCGAGTCGCTCACCGGCATGACCATTACCGAGTGGTGCAACGACGACCGTTTGCTCGGCGACTTGGGCGGCGGTCAGTCGACGCGCATGGCGAAAAAATGGATGGATGAGATGGGATTCAGCTGGAAACAGATTCCTAATATGCACGCACATAGCAAGGCCGACGAGAAACATAGCGATATGTTTCTGCCCTTTCTCGCCGCGCATGCTACTGGCGACAGAGAAGCGCCGGCGATTCAAACCGCGAAAGACTCGCTGGCTTTCAACGCCATGTATCGCAAAGGCATTGCGCTGGCGCAGGAGAAGATTTCGCTGTGAGTTTCGCTTTGACATTACGCTGGACGAATCTTGCCGCGGTTTGGCTCTTGTTCATTTGCTCGATTTCGCTGGCTCAGGCGGCGGACCCGAAGATGATCGAAGCGGCGAAGAAGGAAGGCGGACTCGATTGGTGGAGCACCATCGCCCAGGATCAATCGCAAAAGATCATCGACGAGTTTATGAAGCGTTATCCCTTCATCAAGGCGAGTTATTGGCGCAGCGGCACGGTAGGCCTGCACAATAAGATCCTGATTGAAGATCGCGCTGGCCGCACGAGTTGGGATGTAGTGTCGCAAACGGCGCCGGAATTCATCGTCGAGCTTAAAGTTCGGAAACTGATCGCCGCGTACAATTCTCCGGAGCGGCGCAACTTCAGCGCCGATTTCAAAGACAAAGAGGGCTTTTGGACCGGGACGTACGCGCTGCCCACCGGGCTCGGCTTTAATACCCAGCAGGTCAAAACCAATGATGTGCCGAAAAGCTATCAGGAACTGCTCGATCCTAAGTGGAAAGGGCGGAAAATCTCCGTCGATGATGAGAGTTACGAATTGTTGATCGGCTTGATCCAGTCATGGGGCAAAGACAAAGCTGTCGAGTATCTCAAACGGGTCGCGGCTCAGGAGCCGATGATCGGCCGTGGTCACAGTCAGCGCACCCAATTGTTGGCGGCCGGCGAATTCCCGCTGGCGATCGCCTATACCCATACCGTCGAGCACTCCAAATCCCAAGGCAATTCCGTGGACTGGGCCAATCTCGAACCGGTGGTGATCAAGTTCGACGGCATCATGCTCGGTTCCAAAGCGGCTCATCCCAACGCGGCGCGCTTGTTCATTGATTTTATTCTGTCCCAACCAGGGCAGCAATTGTTGCAGAGTTTTAACCGCGTGACGCTGCGCGAAGGCGTCGAGCCGAGTCCGTCGCGGTTGATCAAAGGATTCAAGCGCGTGGTCTTGCATCCCGAAAAAGCGCAAGACGCACAAGAGAGTTTGAAGCTTTATCGGGAAATTTTCAGCCTACCGTAGGTGTTTATGTTGAAACAGCTTCGGCTATGCAGGATGGTTGTCGCCGTTGTCGCGCTCATGGCGCCAGCAGCGGCGCACGCCGAACGGATCGTCTTCGCCTATCCCAGTCCGTCGACCAGTTTCCTGCCGCTAGTCGTGGCGCAGAAGCGTGGTTTCTTTGAATCGGAAAATTTACAGCCGGAATTGGTGCAGGTGCGGCCGGCGGTGGCGATCCCTGGTTTGACGATTGGCAGCATCGATTTCACCACGATTCTTGGCAGCGCCATCGCGGCGCGAATGCGCGGTGTGCCGCTGGTGATCACGGGTGTCTTCGCCGACAAGCCGATGGATTTTTTGGTCGGTGTGAAGACTATTTCATCGGCGCGCGATCTGAAAGGCAAAGTGGTGGGCATTAGCGCCTTTGGCACCGCAACACATTTTTTGACCGTGCGGCTCTTGCGCGGCTTGGGACTCGATCCGGATAAAGACGTGACGCTCCGGCCGGTGGGCGATGAGGGGCTGCGTCTGCAAGCGATCAGCACCGGTTTAGTCCACGCCTCGTTATTGGGATCGCAAGGAGCGATTCAAGGCGAGAAAGAAGGTTTGAATGTCATCGTCGCCGCCGCCGATGTGCTCGACAGCCTGCCCTTTGCCGGAGTGACGACTACCTTGGCGAAACTGCGCGACAACCCCGGTCAAATCAAAAGAGTTTTGCGCGCCGGCCTCAAGGGGCTTTGCTATGTCTTGGATAACAAAGCCGGCACCGTCGAGGTGATGCAGAGCTGGTATCGCGTCGACCGTGGAATCGCGACCGCGAGCTACGATTTGGCGCTCAAGTCCTATAGTCGAAACGGCGAAGTGAGCGAGAAGGGCGTGGCGCTGAGCATGGAATTTGCGCGCGCCAGCGGACGCTTCGACAAAGAGCCTTTGCCCGCCGAGATCACCGACTTCAGTTTGTTGCGCCAGGCGAAAAAAGAACTTTTCTGGCCTTGACGACGGGTTCGTCACCGCAGCCGCTGTGGGTTTGCACAACCGCCAGGTTCGGCATATTTTGTCGACAGAAACGATCTGGGCAAGAAATAAACAACTGCATTAGGAGGTTACTATGAGTCTATGGTCTAAGGTTAGAGAAGAACTAAACACGATGGTTAACCGCCATTTCGAAACCCCCGAGTACAAACAGTTGTTCGGCGTGAAGCTGACGCCGGCGCGGCAGGGGATCTGGGATTTGCATTACCCGCATTACATCAAGAGCCGGCGCGACTGTTGGGGCGCGGCCGCGGTCAGGGCGCCCCTCGATGTCAAACGGGCGATCTGGGAACATGAAAAAGATGAATTGATCTTCGATAAGCGCATGGGTTCGGCGCACCTGACCGACCAGCAGATGGCCGAAGCGGCGGCGGAAGCGAGCTTGCTTCCCGGCGTGCGCGCGGCGCTAATGGCGTGGATGTATCTCGCCACGACGCGGCCGTGGATCGAATCGTTGACGGTCAATCACATCACCGAGCGAAAAAACAATCCGGCCATCGTCAAAGGCGGCGGCTTCACGGCGCGCTTCGCGCACAAGAAGGTCGCCGATCAGGGCGGGACTATCGAAGGACTCGACATCAACACCAAAGTCCACATGGTCGCCGACGAAGATCACTCCGACATGTTCGAGCCGATCTACGATCGTCACATCACCGACGAGCGCATCGCCCAGGCGGTGATCCGTTCGGCATTGGACAGCCTCGCAGTCGATCGCGCCTATCGCAGCGCGCTAGCCACGGCCATGGCGGCGATCGCGGAGTCGGCGGCGGCGTAGCGCGCGAATGCTGTTTCGGGTTTCGAGTTCCGGGATTCGCGTTGATGCGGGCGATTAGCAATGTGATGGGAGCGCGGGTTTTCTAACCCGCCAGATATGTGGACAGGAATGTCCGCGCTCCCATTTCGTCAGCGAGATCTCTAGAGCCACGAAGGGGCTGCTTAATCAATCCACTTGCTATTGATTGTTTTTTAGCATGACTGACCGCGGCTACATTATCGCCGTCGTAGTGTGGCCGTTTATTTTTCTCGCGCCTTATACGATCAATAACGTCAGTATCGGTAACGACTTCGGCATTCTCTACTACGTTTACAAAGTTTATTTATTGTCGATGTTGGACGGCGGCCATTTCCCGCTGTGGTCGCCGACCGAGGGCGGCGGTTATCCGTTTTTCTCCAGCCCGTTTGCCCAAGCGTTTTACCCGCTCAATATATTGTACTTCGCTTACTACAAACTCTTGGGCCGTTTTGCGCCTTGGGATTATCAAATCTGGACGATATTCGGTATCAGCATCTTCGGCTTGGGCTTGTTCTTTTGGCTGCGCCGGTTGGCCGTGGCCGCGCCGGTGGCCCTGGTAGCCGTGATGATCTCTGTGATCAGTTTGAAGGTGGCCGAATTATTGCGCTTCCCCAATGCGTTGCACTGCGCGGCTTGGCTGCCGTGGTTGTTGTATGCGGCGACCGTCGCCACGGACGCACGGAAAGCAAAATTCGGCGCCACGGTGTTCGGCGCCGCCCTCGTGATGCTCCTGACGGCCGGCTATCCCTATTACATTGTTTACGCGTTGTTTTTGATTCCTGCCTATGTGCTTGCCATGGCATTCGCTTCTTCGCGCAATTTAATCATCGGCGCGGTGCCGGAGAATCCAAGCAGTTTTAGTCGCTATGCCATCCACATCGGTGCGGCCGCGGCTTGCGCCGGCCTTCTGACATTTCCTTGGCTGCGGCATATGCAGGTATTGATCGCTCAAACCGTGGATCGCGGCACGCCGAAGTTCGATTATGCGACAGCCTATGAGTTTGGTCCGATACAAACTCTCGGATCGTGGATCTTTCCGCCAGCATCGAACATGGAGGGCTGGTACTATTTCGGCATCGCGACGACGCTGTTGATCGCCTTCTACATCATTTCAGTTTTAGCAAACTTCGGCGTCGCCACGCGGGAGCGCTGGCTTTGCGTCTTACTCGTAGGATGGCTGGCCTTCGTCAGTTATTTTGCTTGGGGTCGCGAGTCGGCGCTGTTCACCTGGGCTTGGCATCATCTGCCGGTCTTCAATCAAATGCGCGCCTGGGGCCGGATGAATATTATTCAGGTGCCGATCATCGCGTTGCTGCTGGCTAAGGCGATCAACCACTTCATCACTCTTTCTGATCGCCAAATGGTCGGCGGCCGCAAGGGCTTTTGGATGATCTGCGCCATGCTGATTCTGACGCTCACGAGTCTCTGTACGCAACGCTACCTGATCGAGCAAGGCTGGTTCGATCATTATTGGAACTTTTATTTTAAGCATGCCGATCCCCGTTTCATCGCCCGTGACAGTATTTACGTGACTTTGAAAGAATTCTTCGACGAGCGTTTTTTTCTCGTCACCAGTGTTTCGATCGGAACCGTCTTGAGCGCTTTTCTGTTGGCCGCGCGCTGGAAAGCTTCAGGCGGCTCCGCGGTGTTTCTGAGAAGTGTGCTGCTGCTTACGGTGGCGGAGATGTTCGTCGTCAGCAACTCTCAGTGGGTGTCGCGCCGTCATTCGGTGAACGCGCGCAGTCTCGAGATCCCCAAAATGCTCGTGAGCGAGTTCTCGCATCCCAGATCGCTACCGGCGATTGTCATCATGTCGAGGGAGGCGCCGACGTTCAACCTCGGTCTGTTTCACAATTGGGGCTTCAAACGGCATGCCGACAATTATTTGAAGACCATGGACTACTACGGTCAGCGGCTGCCGGAGGTTTCACCGAGCGAGTTCGCCGCGGCCGAGCGATTCTACGGCGCCGATCAGAACGCGCAACGGCTGTTTTTCAGCACGCGCATCGATCAAAAAACCGTGGTAGATTTCATGAAGGATGTTGACGCCACCGAGCCGTTGGCCAAACCGACGACACAGATGGATTTTTACAACGGCGATGAATTACGTTTGACTGTCAATCTGCG
>SHYW01000181.1 GCA_009692615.1 Deltaproteobacteria bacterium
CGGCCTCAACCACGGTGATCTCGCTGCGATATACTCGTTGAATTACGTCTAGTCGTTTCTCGTCTTTCATTGTCAGGGTTGTCATCCTTCCACCCTGACATAATTACGTTGCCGTTAACCCCTGACATAATCACTTTGCTACAACACTCACGCAAAATAGATGTTGACACTAGACAACGACTTCAGATAGTTGAGCTGCGTGGCTACATTTAAAGACTTGCTTCTGAATGTCACCGCGTTTTTTATTTTGTTGTCACTACTGTTAAACGGCAGCGGGAACGCTAACGGTGCCGCTGCCCCGTTTGCCGAAGCCCTTTCGATTGTCGATATGCACGCTCATTTCTTTCGAACAAGTTCGGCATCGGTTGTCAGCGCCATGGATCGAGAACGGATCGCCAAAGCGGTGTTCATGCCGGTGCCGAACGCAGGCAGGTCGCGCCGGCGCGGCGCCACGGACGAATTTTATCGGGAAGCCGCGCTTGCCGGGCCCGAACGGCTCGTGGCTTTCTACGGCGGCAATGAGCTGAACCAGCAACTTTCAGCCACATCTCCAAGCGGCGTCTCGGCCGACATGAAAGAACGTTTTCAAAAATCGGTCGAGGACGTTTTGCAGAAGGGTGGATACAAGGGCATCGGCGAGCTTGGCCCTAGGCACATCGCTTGGGCGCCAGGGATGCGCGAGATCGAATATCCCGCGGATCATCCGTTGATGCTGGCGCTAGCGGATATCGCGGCCAAATTCGATATTCCATTGGACATTCACATGGAAGCGACGGCGAAAACCCTCGCGGAACTCGATCGGCTCCTGACGCATTATCCAAAAACGAAAATCATTTGGGAACATGCCGGCTGGTCCAACACTGGCCTAGCGACGCCCGAGGTCATCGCAAAGCTGATGCAACGATTTCCGAATCTGTTGAGTACTATCAAGTACCGCGAAGCTAAAACCGAAACTCAGGCGCAAATCAATTTACTCGATCGCAATGGTGCTCTCGCGCCAGCGTGGAAGTCGCTATTCGAGGAATTTTCAGAGAGATTTTTGGTCGGCACGGATGTCAAACTCGGCGAAGAAGACAAAGATTATCGAATCGCCCAGAGCTATCGAAAAATCCTCGGCCAGCTATCCGAGTCAAGTGCGAAGAACATAGCCTCGGGAAACGGCATTAAGCTATTAATGCTAAAATAGTTTTACGGCCTTTCGTCTTCCCTTATACATCGTGCATACCGAACCTCCGGTTGAAGACCGCATATCAGTGCAGTAGTAGTGTCTGACCGGAGGAACGTAACCCATGCCCCTCGAATACTTGCCGATCATGGCAAAAAACTCAGCGCCGAAACCGCCGCGCGTATTAGTGTCGCCGTCGAAACCCGCTTGGTGTCCGATCACAACGCCCGTAAGCGAATCCCGCGTGGCGCTTTTGAGTAGTGCGGCACTGAGACTGTCAAACCAAGAACCGTTCATCCCGCGCGAAGACTTGAGCTACCGGCGCGTCCCGTCCGATCCTAACGCCGGAGAAATAATCATCGATCATCACTCGGGCATCGGCCGCGTGCCCAGGCAGGATCCGGAGATTGTTTTTCCGCGCACTGCGCTCGCTGATTTGGCGAAGCGCGGCAACGTTGGTTCACTCGTGCCGTTTCATTTTTCTTTCATGGGCGGCGTACGCCAGCAGCAAATAATTGAAAACGAACTCGCTCCCGCCATTGCCGCTGACTTAAAGCAAGCGCAAGTCGATCTCGCGTTGATGATTCCCTATTGACCCTTCTGCCATGAGACCGTCGGTCTCATCGCCCATGTGATCGAAGCAAGTGGAATTCCGACACTCGTCATCGGCACGGTCCACGACATCATGAGTAAAGTCACGCCGCCGCGCGCCGCCTTCGTCGATCATCCCGTGGGGCGCACGTTCGGTCCACCGAACGATCGTCAGCGCAACGAAACGGTTCTCACCAAAGCGTTAGCCCAGTTGCCGAAGTTCGCGCGCGCCGGAGAAATTCACGACCTCGGCTGCAACTGGTCGCCCGACGCCAGCCGCGCCTGGGAAGACGAGCTGCGCGCGGAAATGTCCCAGGACCGTTGACTCAAATTGAATTTTCATAGTTAATGGCCGACAACAAATCCGCCGCCACGCGGAGGGAGCAAAGGAATGTTCAAAACCCTGGAAAAAGTTATCAGCGCATTCGCGCTGATAATCGCGCTAGCGACTTCAGGCCACGCCGCCGAGCCATTCTACGAAGGCAAGACGATTAGATTAATCGTCGGCTTCTCCGCCGGCGGCGGCTTCGATACCTACTCGCGATTAATCGCGCGCCACTTGGGCCGGCATATCGCGGGGAATCCGGCCATCGTCGTCGAGAACATGACCGGCGCCGCCAGTCTGCTCGCCGCCAATCACGTGTATAAGGTAGCCAAGCCGGACGGCCTAACGATCCTCAACTTCCACGGCAACCAGGTGATCAACCAGGTCATCGGCAAACCAGGCATCGAATTCGACGCGCGCAGGTTCGAGTACATCGGCATCCCGACCCAGGACAACGTCGCCTGCGCCTTCACCAAAGCGAGCGGCATCACCAGCTTCGACGCCTTGAGAAATTCGAAAACACCGGTGAAGATCGGCGGCGTCGCGCCGGGCGATACGACTTATAATACTGCGAAGCTGCTACTCGCCGCGCTCAAGTTGCCGCTGCAACTCGTCGCCGGCTACAAAGGCACCGCGGAAGTGCGGCTCGCGGCGGAAGCCGGCGAAGTGGCCGGCGGCTGTTGGCAGTGGGAATCGATCAAATCGATCTGGCGCCAAGGTCTCGACTCAGGCAACGTCTTCATCGTCTTGCAGGTGAATCCAAAACCGCACTCGGAATTAGCCAAAGTGCCCAACGCCGTCGACTTTGCGATTAACGAGAATGCCAAGCAACTATTAAAATTCGGCGGCCACGATCCATCCGCGATCACCCGTCCCTATGCCGTGGCGCCGGGCACGCCGAAGGAACGCGTCCAACTGCTGCGCAAAGCTTTCAACGACACGCTCAAGGACCCCGAGTTCATCGCTGACGCCAAGCGTTCGCGCCTCGACACCGATCCGCTTACCGGCGAAGAAATCGAAAAAATCGTTCTCCAGCTTTTCAAGATCGAGCCGACGATGGTCAGCCAACTGAAAGAAATCCTCAAATAAACGTCAAACCAATCAGTCGCACTTAGAATTACACAATGGGAGCAACCATGGGAAAGATTTTTTACGCGTCAGCCATTTCAGTCTTGGCATTCGTGCTGAGCCTATCGAGCACCCACGCGCAGGATAATTTTTATAAGGGTAAAACGGTAAGAATCATCGTCGGCGCCTCGGCCGGCGGCGGTTACGATACTTATGCGCGCACCATCGCGCGCCACATGGGCAAGCATGTCGCCGGCAATCCGAGCTTTATCGTCGACAACATGCCCGGCGCCGGCTTTTTGATCTCCGCCAACTACATGTACAAGGTCGCCAAGCCCGACGGTTTGACCATCGGCCATTTCATCGGCGGCCTGTTCTTGCAACAGCTGTTGGGCAAACCCGGCGTCGAATTCGATGCCCGCAAGTTCGAATACATCGGCGTGCCGGCCCAGGACAACTACATGCTCGCCGTGCACAAGAGCACCGGCATCACCAGCATCGAGCAATGGTTGTCGTCGAAGACCGTCATCAAGCTCGGCGGTGTCGGCGCCGGTTCGGCCACCGATGACATTCCCAAAGTTTTAGGTCCAGCCATCGGCCTGCCCTTTCAGTTGGTCTCGGGCTACAAAGGCACCGCCGACGTGCGGCTCGCGTTTGGCAGCGGCGAAATCAACGGCATTTGTAATTCCTGGGAATCGTTCAAGGCGACCTGGAGCAAGGAGCTTTCCTCCGGCGAGCTGGTGATGATTTTGCAGAACGTCGCCAAGCCCCATCCCGATCAGCCCAAGCTGCCGCTGGCGATCAACTACGCCAAGGGCGAAGAAGGCGAGAAGCTGATCAAAGCCATCGTCCACAGCGTCGGCCCGACAGCGCGACCTTTCGTGCTGCCGCCGGCAACGCCGAAAGACCGCGTGCAGATCTTGCGCAAAGCCTACATGGACACCATGAAAGATCCCGACTTTCTCGCCGACACCACCAAAGCGCGCCTCGATATCAACCCGCTCGACGGCGCCGAACTGGAAAGAAACGTCCGCGAAGTTTTCAACCTAGATCCCAAGCTGATCCCGCGCGCCAAAGAAATTTTGAAATAAAGGATCTTAGCTTGAGGGCACTCCGAAAATCTGAAATTTGTAATTTGAAATCTGAAATACCGCGCACAGCGCGGTCAAAAGCCGCAATCCGCCGGGGTCACGTCCACCGTGGCGATATGTTGCTTGTCTCTATCGAAGTACGAATAGCGTAGCGTCACACCTTTTTTTAGATAGTTGTCGCGCATGTCGGGCTGATTGCACGCGCCCTGGGCAACTTTTTGTTTCACTCCAGCGGCAAACTTTTGGTGATCGAGTTGTTTAACCGAATAAGGCACGAGCCGGTACTTGTAGATCAACATCCCTTCGTGTCCTTCGACAATCGTCAGTTCGGTTTCTTTGTCGATCATCACCGGCACCGTACGATTGATCTCGGCGGCGATCCGACCGAGCCATTCTTGGGAGCGCGGATCGAGCTTCTCGCCGAATAATTTCGGCCCGGCCCACCAAAGTAAAATGGCGGCAAACACTGCGCCGGCGAGCCAGCTAAGGGCTTTGAACAAATTCAACGGCATCTTCCTTATACGGGTTCTTTACTGCAAGCGAAACAAATTTTCCAATAAAAAAGCGGGAAGCGACCCGAAAGTCGCTACCCGCTTTTTTCCAATTGAATCAAATCCGATCTAGAACTGATAAACCAACTGGATGCCGAAGGTGGTTTGACTATCGTTCTTCGGATTGTTGCCGCGATTGGTGAAATCGCCGACGTTGAAAATATTGCCGCTGGCGAAATCTTGGCGTAACTCGATGCGGCCCAACAAAGCTTTGGTGAATTTATAAGCGCCGGTGAGCGTGAACTCGCCGACCGTCACATTGGCTTTGCCGGCCGAATCCCCACCCAAACGCGCGCCATCGGGATCGGCGAACCATTCGCCGCGCAACGCGGTGGTAAACCGGTCGGTCCAGGAATAAGACGCGATGCCGGCCATGCCATACCAGTCAGCGTTGCCGCCATTCAGCCCGGCGTTTTTCTGGTGTCCGTAGGTAAATTCCAGCGACAGCGCCAAGGGATCGATGGGCTTAAAAGTACCGACCGTCGCCCAAGTGGTGCGCGACGTGCTATTGGCTCCGGCGGCCGTCGGCTCTTCACCCGTGATGATATTGCTGGCGATGGTGATTTGATCGTTGGGCGTTAAGGTCACGCCGCCGAGAAACGCCGGCGTGTGGTTGTTGTCACGTGGGTTGTCCCAACCGGTGACTACGCCCGCCGACAAGCCGATCATCTTGTGGATCGGATAACTCAACATAACGCCAAGATGGCGAAAGGGGATAGCATAGTTGAACAGGAACGAACGAGAAAGGTTATCGTTGAACGCGCCCGGATTGGGAATGATCTCAGTGCCCAACGGCGTAACAAACAATCCGCCCTTGATGCCGAGCCCTTCGCCTAGCGGCAGCGTGGTAGTCACAAATGCTTCGCGCAACTCCGCCGAAGGTTCCCGCTTAAGGAATCTCTGAACAAGTCATCTAGCAAGTCGTCTAATAACGAAGAGCAGAAAGACCGACAAGGTGAGGCGGGAGGAAAGAGCGTGGGGGAGCAGACAACGTTTGCGAGTTTGGCGTGGGCGAGAAAGAAAAAGCAGAGCAAGC
>SHYW01000182.1 GCA_009692615.1 Deltaproteobacteria bacterium
CCGCTTGCTCTGCTTTTTCTTTCTCGCCCACGCCAAACTCGCAAACGTTGTCTGCTCCCCCACGCTCTTTCCTCCCGCCTCACCTTGTCGGTCTTTCTGCTCTTCGTTATTAGACGACTTGCTAGATGACTTGTTCAGAGATTCCTAAAGAAGGCGGCGAGCTGATCCCAACCGTCGCCTTCGGCGTGCCCGGTGGCGGCGCCATGGCGATCCTGCTCAGCGCTTTTCTGATCATGGGGCTGACACCCGGTCCGGACATGTTGACCAAACATCTAGCCATCACATTCTCGATGGTTTGGACTTTGGCAATCTCGAATATCATCGCCGTGCTCCTCTGTCTCACCGTTCTCAACCAAATCGCCAAGGTGACGAACATCCGCGGCAATCTGATCATCCCGTTTATTCTCTTGCTGGTTTTTATCGGCAGTTACACCGCCAACGGCCAGATCACCGACTTGATCGTTACGCTGATTTTCGGCGTGCTCAGTTACTTCATGGTGCTCTTCGGTTGGCCGCGCCCGCCGTTCGTGCTCGGCTTCGTCTTGGGCAAAGTCATGGAGACTTATTTTTTCATTTCCGTGGCACGCTACGGTTTCACCTGGCTCAGCCAACCGTTGACCGTCGGTTTTATTATCCTAATGCTTTTTGTGATCGCCTATCCCTATATCCAACAGCGGCGCCAGCGCGCCCAGAGTCAAGCTAATGGCTAAGGGCCGGATTACCTTTTGCGCATTTCTAATCGTCGTCGCCGCCGGCGCGATCTACCTGGCGCTCGATTGGCCGTTCAAAGCCAAACTGTTTCCGCTGTCGGTCAGCATTCCGCTGTTGCTCCTGGCCTCGATGCAACTGCTGCAATTGCTTTTCGGCGCGACTGAAACCAACGACAGCGCCGCGGTCGACATTGAATTCTCCAGCGACGTGCCGCCCGAGATCGAGCGCCGGCGCGTGACCACGGCGTTTGCCTGGATCGCCGGCTTCATTCTCTCGGTTTACCTGATCGGTTTTCCGCTCACCGTGCCGCTGTTTATTTGCTGCTATCTCCGTTTTGAAAGCGCCGTCGGTGCGCTGCCGACGATCGCGGCAACGGCGGTCACCTGGGTGATGTTTTATGCGCTGTTTCAGAAGCTCGTGCACTTACAATTCGAGCAAGGCGCGCTCCAAGCGTGGCTCGGCCTGTGAAATGGTTAGTGGCTTGACTCGCGCGGTTCGAATCACATAACCTTGCGTCTAAATTCGAAACACGAAATCCGAAACAAATTCAAATGACCAAAACTAAGTCTTTAATGTTCCAAACAAGGATTATTCGGATTCGAGGTTTTGGATTTTCCGGGTTTGGAATTTATTTTAACCCCGGTTTGTTTCGGTCCGCGGGGCCGCTTTCGTGCTTCGGATTTCGGATTTATTTCGCGAGCATGTTGTGCGCTAAATTTGTTAAACTCGTTCTGTTAAACAATTCATTGGTAAAAATCTAATCGTATTCTAGGAGGGTTGCATGAAGATCGCTCGGCAGTTAACCGCTTGCTCGCTGCTAACTTGGTTGACCTGCGTCGGCGCGCCGGCTTGGGGACAGGCGAACTTTTACGACGGCAAAGCCGTGACGATTCTGATCGGCGCCAAGAGCGGCAGTCTCGAGATCGGCGCGCTCATCGTTGCGCACCATTTGGGCAAATACCTTCCCGGCAAACCGCCGGTGATCTTGCAGCATATGCCCGGCGCCGCCCACCTGTTGGCGACTAATAATGTTTTCAACGTCGCCAAACCCGACGGCCTGACCATTCTCGCGGCGAATCCTAGCGTCGCCATCGCGCAACTATCGAAAGTCCCCCAGGTGCGCTTCGACGCGCGCAAGTTTCACTGGCTCGTCTCCTCCGGCGCCGACGGCGCCATGTTCGCGATCCGCCCGGACCTGCCCTACAAAACTTTCGATGAGTTAAAAAAAGCCGACCGCGAACTGGTCGCCGGCACCACCGGGCCAGGATCCAACGCCCATGACTTTCCCCTGCTGCTGAAAGAATTCGCCGGCGTCAAACTCAAACTGGTCGCCGGCTATCCGGCCAGCAGCGACGTGCTGTTGGCCATCGAACGCAGGGAAGTGGACTCCTGGTCGGCGTTGGCGACGACCATCAAACTCGCCGCCGACCGCGGCGCGGTGCGCACGCGGGTGGCGCTGCCGGGATATGAAAATTTACCGGTGGATGAAAATCTCGCCACCAGCCCGCTCGGCAAATCGCTGATGGCGATCAAAACGATTCCCCTCGCCATCGGCCGCGCTTTCGCCGTCCATCCGAATACACCAAAGGACCGCCTCGCCATCTTGCGCGACGCCTTCGCCAAAGCGATCAACGATCCCGAACTGATCGCCGAAGCTAAGCGCGCGAGGATAGATTTTTCTTACATCTCCGGCGAACAGGTGGCGAAAGATTTCAATGCACTGTTCAATCAAACGCCGGAGACGCTCAAGGAGATGGGGAAATATATCAAGGCGGAAAGTTAATACATCGGAATATCTCCCGCAAAGGCGCTAAGGCGCTAAGGTAAGAGAAAGAGAATGGGCTTGTTTATCGACGGTCATAGTTTTCTTCCGAACTTTGCGTCTTAGCGCCTTTGCGGGGAAAAAAATCTTTAAGGGTTTTGTTGGAGAACTCGATGGCTAATCTCGGTTTTGTCGGTCTGGGAGTAATGGGCAGCCGCATGGCGAAGCGTCTACTCGACGCCGGCCACAGCGTCACAGGTTACAACCGGACTAAGTCCAAGGCGCAGTGGCTGCTCGACGCCGGCATGAAGTGGGGCGACAGCCCGCGCGCGGCGGCGGGATCGTCTGACGTTGTCTTCTCCATGATCGCCAATAACAGTGCGTTGCGCGCAGTCACCGAGGGCAATGACGGAATTGTCGCCGGACTCGGCGCGGGAAAAATCTATGTCGAGATGAGCACGGTGAGTCCGGCGGCGATCCGCGAGCTGGCCAAACAAGTTGAAACCAAAGGCGCCGACATGCTCGATGCGCCGGTGTCCGGCAGTTCGATTACTTTGGATGAAGGCAAGCTCTCATTCATGGTCGGCGGCAAACGGGAAATTTTTGAAAGAGTCCTGCCGTATCTTCAAGCCATCGGCCCAAAGGCGACCTATGTCGGTGGTCATGGCTTAGCCGCGTCGATGAAAATCGCCACTAATTTGAGTCTAGCCGTGCAGATGTTGGCTTTCAGCGAAGGTTTACTGCTCGCCGAAAAAAGCGGCATCGCCCGCGAGACCGCCGTCGAAGTTTTGCTTAGCAGTGTCATGGCCTCGCCCATGGTGAAATACCGCGGCCCCTTCGTGCTCAAGATGCCGGATGAAGTGATCTTCGACGTCAACATGATGCAAAAAGATTTGTTGCTCGCCTTGGAAATGGGCCGCGAACTCAATATCCCGTTGCCGACGACGTCAATCACCAACGAATTTCTCACCGCCGCCCGCGGCATGGGGCTGGCGGAAAAAGATTTCGCCATCGTCTTTGAAGTGCTGGCAAGAATGGCGGGAGTAACAAAATAGTTTTTAGTTCTTAGTGTTGAGTTTTGAGTTCCGGAAACTAAACACTAAAAACTAACAACTAAAAACTTTTAACTATGCCGCGCACGACAAAACAACCAGCGAAGAAGTCAGCCAAAACACTATCCGCCGTAAAGGACGAGCGCTGGCTGCGCTTCTATCGCCAGATGCTGAAGATCCGGCTGTTCGAAGAAGAGGTCAATCAACTTTATCTCGGCGCCAAGATGCCGGGGCTGGCGCATCTTTACATCGGCGAAGAAGCGGTTGCCGTCGGCGTTTGTGAAGCGTTGCGCCTAGACGATTACATCACCAGCACACACCGCGGCCATGGCCATTGCATTGCGAAGGGCGCGGCGTTGGACAGAATGTTCGCCGAGTTGCTCGGCAAAGAAGCCGGCTACTGCCGCGGCAAGGGCGGCTCCATGCACATCGCCGACCAGGACACCGGCAATTTGGGAGCGAATGCCATCGTCGGCGGCAGCGCCGGCATCGCCACCGGCGCGGCGATGTCGATCAAGATGCGCAAGAGCGATCAGGTCGCAGTCTGTTTCTTCGGCGACGGTGCGCTCGGTCAAGGTTTGCTCTACGAAACCATGAACATGGCGTCGCTCTGGAAGCTGCCGGTGATCTACGTCTGCGAGAACAATCTGTACAACGAGTACACGCACTACAGTGAAACCACCGCCGGCGAAGTTACTGGCCGCGCTAAGGCCTTCGGCATTCACGTCGAATCGCTGGACGGCCAGGACGTGCGCGCGCTCCACGCCACGGCGCAAAAACTAGTCGAGCGCGCCCGCCGCGGCGACGGCCCGGCGTTTTTGGAGTGCAGAACCTACCGCTTCCACGGCCACCACATCGGCGACATCGACCGCGCCTACTACCGATCCAAAAAAGAAGAGGAAGAGTGGAAGACCCAGCGCGACCCGGTGAAGCTGCTCGCCGCCTGGCTTGAGAAGAATAAATTGGCGGACAGCAAGTTATTCCAGCGCATCGAAAACGAAGTCGCCACGGAAATCAAAGACGCCGTAAACTTCGCCCTCAATGCGCCGTATCCGGCCGCGGATGAAGTGGATCAGCATGTGTACGCGTGAGAAGTGAAGAGTGAACAGTTGTGGAGGAAAAATGAACAGAAGAACCGCCATCCGGCAATTGACAACTTTTTTTCTGACTACTGCTTCTCTCGCCGAGGCGCAGCAGCCGAAGAAAGTCCCGCGGATAGGTTATCTAGCGGCCGGCTTTGGTCGTGGCTCGCCCAACGCCGAAGCACTCCGGCTAGGTCTTAGGGGTTTGGGCTATGTCGAGGGACAAAACATCGCCATCGAATTCCGATCGGCGGAGGGAAATAATGATCGGCTTCCCGGCCTCGCGGAAGAACTGGTTCGGCTCAAGGTCGATATCATTTTCGCCGCCAGCGGCCCGCCAGCAGCCGCGGCCAAGAAAGCGACTAGCGCGATTCCGATTATCTTTGTTGGGACGGTCGACCCGGTCGCCAGTGGGTTGGTGGCCAGTCTCGCGCGGCCGGGAGGCAACGTCACCGGGTTCAGTATCGGCGCTCAGGGGTTGTACGGAAAACGGTTGGAGATTCTCAAGGAGACGGTTCCCAGGGTTTCCCGCGTGGGCCTTCTCTTGAATGCGGCCAGTCCATCCGGCGATGTGATATTAAAAGAGACGCGCGCCGTGGGACAAGAGCTGGGCGTGCAGATTCAATCCCTCGATGTGCGGAGTCTCAATGATATCGATAGCGCATTCGAGGCGGCGACCAAGGCACAAGTTGGCGCTCTAGTTGTCGCGCAGCAGGTTCCCATCAATACTAATCCAAAACGGATCGTAGAGCTTGCCGCCAAGCGCCGGCTGCCGGCAATTTACGCGGACACGGACTGGATTCAAGTTGGTGGTCTCATGTCTTACGGACCGAGCTATACTGACTTGCACCGCCGTTCCGCCGTCTACGTCGAAAAGATCCTCAAGGAGGGAAGGACACCCGCCGACCTGCCCGTGCAGCAGCCGATGAAGTACGAACTGATGATCAACCTCAAGACCGCCAAGACTCTCGGCTTGACGATTCCACCGATCGTTCTCATGCGGGCGGAGAGAGTGGTTAAGGAATCTCTGAACAAGTCATCTAGCAAGTCGTCTAATAACGAAGAGCAGAAAGACCGACAAGGTGAGGCGGGAGGAAAGAGCGTGGGGGAGCAGACAACGTTTGCGAGTTTGGCGTGGGCGAGAAAGAAAAAGCAGAGCAAGCG
>SHYW01000183.1 GCA_009692615.1 Deltaproteobacteria bacterium
GGTGAACACCGTCATTTACGGTGCCGGCGCACTTTTCTTGTCGCTTACCTTGGGCGCGATCATAGCTTTTTTGGTAGAGCGGACTGATATACCGTTTCGTTCCGCGATATACACAGCGATGCTTGTATCACTCGCGGTGCCGACAATGTGGCTGTTTCAGAACGAAGCTGGGCAACCAATGGATGATTCTAAAGTCAGAAAAGTATTTGCCCGGCTGTTCATCAAGGCGGGACTGACGCGCCGGAATCTACATTTTTTGCGCCACACATTTGCCTCCCTGCTGATCCAGCAAGGCGAGAGCTTGGTGTATGTGAAAGAACAGATGGGTCATAGCTCGATTGATGTGACCGTTGACACGTACGGCCATTTGGTTCCGGGCGGCAACCGCCAAGCGGTGGACAAGCTTGACGACGGGTTCGAAGATTCAGACCAATTGGGTATGGAAACAAAATGGAATCATTTCGGGCAAAACGAGTCACCTGAGGAGAAAACGGCGCTGCAAGTTATTGAAAAAACTGGAGCCACCCGCCGGAATCGAACCGGCGACCTACTGATTACGAATCAGTTGCTCTACCAACTGAGCTAGGGTGGCTGAGAGAATTGGGCCAGATGATGTCGTATGCGACGCGGGGTAATTTAACATGCTTGCACTCAGTTTGAAACGATTCCCGGCGGCAATTGTTCGAGGGGGACAGCGGCAAGTCAAGTTGCTATAGCGGCACTGACAGACTAGGGTGTTGTATATGAAAATGAATCGTGACGACCTCCAAAGATATCGCATTGTCGATTCGCACCGTCATCAGGGTTTCGTAGGGCTGTTGCGCCGCGATCCCAGCACCGATTGTTGGACTTGGAAAGGTCATATCGATTTTGCCGACGGTCATAATCTTTCCTTCGCCAGCCAACGTAGTTTTTCCACCAAGCTTGAAGCCGAAGACTATATGCGCCGCTTTGCCTGCGATCGCATCGATAACCGCTTGAACTTAGATAAAGCTGACCGGCTCTAACTTCGACGATCTAGTTGTCGATTCACGACGGTTTGATCATGTGAATCAGACTGGCGATGGCGAAAGCGCCGACGCACGACACGACCAGGTCGATGACGTAGCGGAGTTCACGCAGGCCGTCGAGGGTTTCGTTGTAATCAAGGTAGGTGAGCGCCAAACGGCCAAGCAAAAATCCGATCACACCAATGATTCCCCAGACAATCGGCCCGGGCCGGCGCTCGGCGGCGATCCAGCGGGTGGCGAGAAAGCCGGTGAGCAATGCCATGACCATGGCATAAAGCGGGTTGTCGATGACAAATATCACTACTTCGAGGACGATCTCTTGCATGGAGTCACCTAGCGATCAGGGATAAAAGATTTTTGGCTTCGGCCCGCGGATCATCGGCGGCGACGATCGCCGAGATTAGCGCCACGCCATGGATGCCGGTATTCATCGTCTGTCCCAAGTTTTCCGCCGTGATGCCGCCGATGGCATAGACCGGCAGCGCAACTTTCGTTACGGTTTCTGCCAATGGTGCCAAACCCTGGGGGGCGCCATAGGCGGCTTTTGACGACGTGAAGTAAACCGGACCGAACAAAATAAAATCGGCGCCGGCGCCCTCGGCCTGTTGCGCTTCTTCGGGCGAATGGGTCGAATAGCCGATTAATTTTTCGCTGCCCATTAGGCTACGCGCCGTGGCAATTGGCAGCGATGCTTTCCCAAGTTGTACACCGGCGGCGTCCACCGCCAAGGCAACGTCGATGCGGTCATTGACGAAAAGTTTCCCGTCGTAGCGCTGGCATAACACTGAAAGTTTATCGGCGAGAGCGAAAATCTCTTTACCGTCGAGATCCTTTTCCCGCAGTTGAATCGCTTTGACGCCGCCGTCCAACGCCTGTTCGACCACCGCACAGATATCGCGCCCCTGGGTTAGCTTGCGATCGGTGATTAGGTAGAGCGGGAAGTTGGGCCGTGACTTAGCCACGGGTCAATTCAACATTCCGTCTAACGGGCTGGACGCGGTGGCGTAGAGTTTTTTCGCGATGCGACCGGCGAGATAGGCTTTGCGTCCCGCCTCGACGCCCAGGCGCATCGCTTCCGCCATCAGGATCGGATCCTTGGCGCCGGCGATGGCGGTGTTCATCAAGACCCCAGCGCAGCCCATCTCCATGGCGACCGCGGCGTCCGACGCCGTGCCGACGCCGGCGTCGACGATCACCGGCACTTTGGCGTGCTCCAAAATAATTCGAATATTGTAAGGATTCGTGATGCCCAATCCTGAGCCGATGGGGGCGGCCAGCGGCATCACCGCAGCGCAGCCCATGTCTTCGAGCTTTTGCGCCGTGATCGGATCGTCGGTGATGTAGGGCAGGACGATAAATCCTTCTTTGACCAAAATCTTCGCGGCTTCGAGGGTCGCCGGCACATCGGGAAAAAGTGTGCGATCGTCGCCGATCACTTCGAGCTTGACCAACTTACCGACGCCGGCCTCTCGGGCCAAACGGCAAGTGCGCACGGCGTCGTCGGCGTTATAACAGCCAGCGGTGTTGGGCAGAATAGTATATTTTTTTGGGTCGAGATAATCGAGTAGATTTTCTTTGTTCGGATCGGTGATGTTGACCCGGCGCACCGCCACGGTGACAATTTCGGCGCCGGAAACTTCGATGGCGCGCTTGGTCTCGGCGAAATCTTTGTACTTGCCGGTGCCGACGATCAGCCGCGAGCGAAATTTATTGCCCGCTAGTTCGAAAAAATCTTCCATGGTTTATCCTCCGCCGACGAAATGAACGATCTCAAGAACATCGCCGTCAGCCAACATCGTTGCGCCATAGGCGTCGCGCGGGACGATTTCTCGGTTCCGTTCGACGACCACCCGGCCGGGGCGAATCTGCAAGAATTCGAGCAGCCCGGTCAAGCTTAGCCCATTGTCGGTTTCGCGTTCTTCGCCGTTAATTTTCAGTTTCATCAGAACAAAAAAACCGCATTCACAGACCATCTAACGGTGGTCAGGGAATACGGTTTAAAGTTTATCCCGCGAACAGTCGGCCACGGAATTTTGACTTTCACGCTTCCCTACGCCGGCACGACCCGGATCAGGTTCAAAGGGTTACCTATTTTTTATTTAGGCTCTCAGCCTGCCGATGGCAGACACCCCTAGCAATGGAAGAAGGCTTAACAAAGCGCTGCTATCAAGTCAAATTGACGGCCGCGAATTCGTGGCCGCAAAGAAAAACAGGCGGCAGCGGATTCAAAACAATTCGCTGCCGCCTGTTTTTTGAGTGGTTGCGAAAAATTACGGCGCGACGATTTCCACTTGCAGGTTGCCGATGCCTTCGACTTCGCCTTCGACTTTGTCGCCGGGATTTAAAAACACCGGCGGCGTGCGCGCGAAGCCGACGCCCGACGGCGTGCCGGTGCTGATGATATCTCCCGGCTCCAAGGTCATGCCGCCGGAGAGCGATTCAATAATCGTCGGGATGTCGAAGATCATGTCGCGGGTGTTGCCGTCTTGCATGACCTGGCCATTCACTCGGCAGATCAGCCGCACTTGCTGCGGGTCGGGCATGGCGCTTTTGTGGACGATCCAGGGGCCGAGAGGACAAAGAGTATCCAGTGCCTTGCCTTTGAACCACTGGCCATGGATGCGCTGCAGTTCGCGGGCGGTCATGTCGAGGCAGACGGTGTAGCCGAAGATATAATCGTAGGCTTTGGCTTTGGGAATGTTGCGGCCTTTTTTGCCGATGATCACGGCGAGCTCCACTTCCCAGTCGAGCTTGTCGGTCACTTTATGTTTGATGACTTTGCCGAACTGGCCGATAACCGAGGTCGCCGGCTTGGTGAAGAATACCGGATAGTCGGGATACTTGATTTCCAACTCGCGCGCCCGAGCGCCTTCTTCGACATGCTCGCGGTAGTTGATGCCGAGCATCACGCAATTTTTTCTCGGTGTCGGGATCGGCGAGATGATTTTAGCCTGGCTAGGTTTCACCAAGGCGCCGGAGGCGAGCAGTTTTTTCTGCTCGTCGGGATTTTTCCCGGCAACATATTTTTCCGCTTTGCGGGCGACTTGGATCGCCTTGGCGCCGGCGTCGATGAACGCCTGCATGGTGGCCAAGAACGGCGCGTTGCCGCCTTTCAGATAACGCCGGTTGACCTCGGCGAGATCGATGATTTGCTCTTGGGGCCCCATCAGGCCGACGCGCTGTTGGTTTTTGCGACTGTAAGTGACGAGTCTCATAGTTCCTCCGATTTCAATTAGTCTCGATTGATTAAATACCGATGCCGAGCAGTCTACACGCATTGCCGCGGCAAATTAAATCGCGCTCGGCGTCGGCGATTTTAGTTTTCTCCAGCGACGCCACCGGTTCCGGATCGCCCATGTCATAGGGATAATCGCTGCCCAACAAAACATTTTCGGCGCCGAAGTTGGCGACCAGATATTCCAGCGCCATGGAGCTATGCGTAATCGTGTCGAAGTGGAGTAGCTTCAAGTATTCGCTCGGCGGTTTGGAAATCTTCGCCGTCGCCGAATCTTGAATCCGATAACCGCGCTCGAGGCGACCCCACGTATAAGGCAAAAAGCCGCCGGCGTGGGCGAGGAGAAATTTTAGTCGCGGGTAGCGCTCGAGCACGCCGCCGAAAATCAATTTGGCGAAGGCCAACGAAGTGTCGGCGGGATTGCCGATCAGATTGGCCAGGTTGAATTCCTTCATGCGCTCGGCGCCGACCACTTGGTTGGGGTGGACAAAGATCAGCGCGTCTAACGCCTGTGCAGCTTCCCAAAACGGATCGAAGCTCGGATCGTCGAAGTAGCGGCCGTTGATATTGCTGGCGACTTCGACGCCGCGCAGGCCGAGTTTGCTGACGGCGCGTTCCAGTTCTCGCGCGGCTTTGACCGGTTCCTGCATCGGCACCGAGCCAAGCGCCACTAAGCGTTTGGGATGTTTTGCCGCCGCTTCAGCCAAGCGCTCGTTGAGCCACTGAGCGTATTCCAACGACTCGTCGGCCGCCATCCAATAAAAAAAATAGCTGCTCGCCGGCGACAACAGCTGCATGTCGACGTTTTGCTGGTCCATGATCGACAAGCGCAGGTCAAGATAGCTAAATTCGGCTTTGAGCTGGGTTAAAAATGGTTTGCCGGCGCGACTGAGAACCTCGCGGCCGCGCTCGTTTTTTGTCAACGTCAGGCCCTGCCCCTTGCCGATTTCACTGGCGATCTTGAGCGCGTCGGGCGGCACATAGTGGGCGTGGACGTCGATGTTCATGACGGATTATCTTGCGCGAACTTCCCGGAGAGCTATCGGAGGGTTGGGGCGATGTCAAGTAAAATAGCCAGCGCGTGTTGTAGCAAAGTGATTATGTCAGGGGTTAACGGCAACGTAATTATGTCAGGGTGGAAGGATGACAACCCTGACAATGAAAGACGAGAAACGACTAGACGTAATTCAACGAGTATATCGCAGCGAGATCACCGTGGTTGAGGCCGC
>SHYW01000184.1 GCA_009692615.1 Deltaproteobacteria bacterium
CTTGCTCTGCTTTTTCTTTCTCGCCCACGCCAAACTCGCAAACGTTGTCTGCTCCCCCACGCTCTTTCCTCCCGCCTCACCTTGTCGGTCTTTCTGCTCTTCGTTATTAGACGACTTGCTAGATGACTTGTTCAGAGATTCCTTAAGTGATCTCGGTCAGATGGAAGTTGTTTCCACCATCCCAATTGATCTCCAAGTTCTGCCGCTTGTCGTTGGCGTCGCAACGGAGCTCGAAGCCATGCGTCACGCGCACGCCATCCAAACGGAAGATGCTGCCGCCGCCGGTGATGCGGCCAGGCAACGACTCGGGTGGCGGTTGACAGCTGTAAGAGCCGTTATCGCTCACCTGATCGGCATTGCTTGCCGTTGCCGTTGCAGTGTTATTCTGCGTCTGGCAGGCCGCCACTGGCGTCACGTTGCTGGTCACAGCGATCAACGCTTTGCCGCCAGCTGCGAGGTTGCCGAGGTTACAGTTCAGCACGTTGGCTACGACAGAGCAGGTTCCTTGCGACTGGGTTGTGTTAAACGCCCAAGTCAAACCACCATTGGTCGGCAGCGGATCGTTGACTTGCACATTCGTTGCGGGGACGGCGCCGATGTTGGTCACAAGGATGTTTTAGGTGATCTTGTCACCAGCATTAAACGTACCATTGTTGGGGGTCTTGGCGATGGTAATCGTGGTGTTTTGAGTGTCGGGATCGCAGGTGTAGGATCCCTTGTCTTTTTTCGTTGCGGCGTTATCCGCCGTAACGGTGGCTTCGTTATCTTGCAACTTGCAAGCAGCGAGGCTGGCGGTGTTGCTGACCACGCTGATCGTAGCTTCGCCACCAGGTGCCAGGGTGCCGACGCTGCAATTGAGCACGTTGGCCACCACTGTACAGCTGCCTTTCGTCGTCGTAAAACTCGATGCCCAGCTCAAATCGCCAGCAGTCGGCAGCGGATCGTTGACCACCACGTTTAAAGCGTCAAAGACGCCGATGTTTTTTACGACTATATTGAAGGTGAGCGCTTGGCCGGGAACGAAAACGGCGGAGTCCGGTGTCTTACTGATGGTGATCGCCGTGTTGCAGTCCTTACCGGAAGTAAACGTCACATGTTCCCACTGGGTGATTCCACCGTCCATGTTGGAGGTCAAACGGTCGACGATAAAAGAATTGGTCGCCGCGTCCCAGCGCAACGCGCTCAAGCCGGAAGTGCCGTTGTATGGTGCTTTGTTGGGAAATTCATTGGTGATCAGCACCTGGCCGCAACGATCGGAAAAGGTTTGGGCATTGGTGCCAGCGATGGCTGCTCCCTTGAGGATTTGTCCCAGAGAAAAGCGATGCCGAAAAATTCCGAGTCACGCCGGATAACATCCAAATCTTCGGGATGGATGGCATTGGCTGTCGGGTAATTGCAAAAGGTTTGATAACCGGGGCCAACACATGTTGGACCGGTACCGGCGCCAATCGTGAACCAATCATTCACGCCATTCGGATCGATCGCATAGATCTTTCCGTTGGGGCCGTTGAGTTGACCTGAGACAATACGATTTTCCGCGCCGGCGAGGATCTTGCCAGCGAGCGGGCCGTAGAAACTCGGCAGATTGGGCACGGTTGTGACACCTTCGAGATGTTCAATGATCTGTGCCACCAAGGTCGGCGTGCCGTTGAAATTTACCCGCCAGACATTTCCCAGCTTGTCGTCGTTGCTGCGGTTTTGCTTGTTGCCGGTAGCGACGATGAGATCGCCGCTAGCGGCGCAAAAACGGTCTTGGAAAAGGCTGCCGCGAATGTTCGCTGGTTCCAAAGGCAACGTCGTCCAAGGATTGGTCACGACCGCGCCGTTGGGCGAGATGCGCAAGACTTGTCCGAGTTGCCCATTGCCGGCAAAAACTTCACCGGCAGTAAAGCCGCCTTGGCAGGCGCTCGTGCGCACCGTGGCGATCTTGAGTTCGTCTTCCAGGCCAGACACGGCGGAGAAAGCGGAGAAGGTGCCGTTCGGCAACGTGACCTGAAAATTGTTGGGAAAACCGCTGAAATAATTTGCCGACGAAATTACCTTGCCGGAGGTGTCCTGAAAATCGATGCCGACAGGATTGTTAAATCCCCCTGCAAAAGCTTCCAAGGTGATGTCGACAGCCGACGCCGTCCGCGCCGCTGTGGATGTTATGAGGGCCATTAAAACTGCGCTGATGAATCTACTGTGTCGATGAGTTCGTTACTGTTTCATATATTCTCTCTTTCCGTTGATTGCCGCTGTTCCGCCTGCTCACTCCCAGAACTTACGTCACGCTCTCTATCGCACCCGCTATGGTGTTGCAAGCCCGCCCAAAAAGTATTTTTCGCTGGACTATTGTGGCTGTTGCCAAAGACCCAATTAGGCCATCTAACAGCTTTCTTGTGTGTGTAAAAACGATTGTAAGACTAGGTGGTTAACTGATTTTAGCGGGAGATTTTTTCACCTTAGTTTAAGCGCCAGATCAAGGCTTACTCAACCGATCAAGTGAGTTCGCGCGTGCAGTTGGGTTGGAAAATTCGCGGTGTCGGAATCTTGTTGGTAAGGACAATGCTTATGAGGAGAAACACTTACTCGATTGTCGGACAAAGTCTCAGGCGATGAATCTGCGGATTTTGAACTGAGAGGATCGGTCGCGGATATTATTTCTTTGCGCCACCGAACAATTTTTTCACCGCTGAGCCGACGCTTTCGACGACGCTGCCGGCGCCTTCGACGCCTTTGCGGCCCAGTGTGCCGATGCCTTCGGCGACGTTCTTGATGCTGACTCCGAGCGTGCTCGCCATGGACGCGGCGATGCGGGTGGAGAGGCTCTCGTTGAGGGAAAAGTTGGGATTGTCGGTGTCACCGTTGAGTGTGAAGTTGGCGGCGATGGCGTTGTGGTTGTCTTTCAGGAAACCGATCACGGCGCCGCGCGGCAGGCCTATGAAGGTGTCGAAGAAGCCACGCGCCGGGGCGAATTGTAAATCGCGCAGGACAACTTTGCCTTTGCCGTCCAATTTATTTTTGCGCACCTCGGAGTCGAGGTTCAAGTCGAGGGCGCCGCGGGAAATTTGCACTTCGTTTTTTTTGACCAGATAGGGTTGGAGCGCGACCAAATCGACGCCAGTGAGAGTAATCCGCGATGACGAATCCTCGGCGCCGGCGCCGACCCAACCGGTGATTTTTGCCTGACCGTCGTGCTGGATGCCTTTGACGATTCCCGCCAACTCGAAATGGGTCTTACCGACTGCCGGTACGGCGAGGTCGCGAATGGCGGCGGCGATTTTCTCGATACGTACTTTCAATGGCGGACGGCTGACGGTGGCATCGTAAAGTTCGATCACACCGTCATTGAGATTGATGGTTGAGATCGTCACCGCGCGGGCGGCGGGGCTCGATGATCGCTGATTGTCGTCGCTTTCGGTCAAGCTTGGCACGATGCGCAATTTTCCCGGCGTACGCAGCATTGAAATATAGGGTTTGTCGACGGTCACGGAGGTGATGCGGATGCGTTCGCTCAACAAACTACGCAGATCGGGAACGATGGTGATGTGCTCCGCTTCCAAGGTACGCGCCGCCGGCCAGGCTTTGGGCGCGTCGATGGTGACGCCAAAAAGTTCGAGGGTGAACCAATTGACCTTGAGTTCGCTGATGCGGCTGCCTGGGCCGAGGGCTTCGACAATCTTGTCTTGGAGCAGGCGCACGCCAAGGCGATAGCCGACCAAGATCGCGGCGGCTAAAGAGACCGAGCTAGCGAGCAGAATGATTTGCCAACGCTTCATGGAAAAATTCTCACTGGACGATCTTAGCGGTGTGGCGGGCCCGCTGCAAACTTGTGGCGCGATTTCGTTGTTGTGATGGTTGTGCTCGCGCGATAGTCATGGGAAATTCTCTAAGAATCGTTGCGTGAAAGGCGGGTCTCATGAAAACTTTGCGGCAAATTGTTTTTGCCATTACGTTGGCTTTGGCATCGGCGCATGTGGCGCAGGCGCAGAGCAGCCCGGATCGATTTCGCGTCAGCTACTCCAGCGCCGGGATGTCGTCCATCGACTTGTTCATCGCCCGCGAGCGGAAGTTTTTTCAGCAGCAGAATCTCAACGCCGAACTGATTCGCGTGCCGGCGAATTTGGCGATTACCGCCGGCATCTCCGGCGAGATCGACGTGCTCGGCTCCATCGCCAGCGCCATGCGCTCGATCGAACGGGGCGCGCCGCTGCGGGTGCTTGCTGTGACCCAGCATCGGCCGCTGTTTTTTCTCGTGGCGCGGCCGGAGTTTAATTCGATCAAGGATTTAAAGGGTAAGACCATGGGGATCGTCACTTTCGGCGGCAGCCAGCACACTACGGCCAAGCGCATGCTCGCCTTGGGCGGTGTCAACGCCGATAAAGAATTGACGGCGATCCAGATCGGCGAGGAGTCGGTGCAACTTCAAGCGTTGGTCGCCAATTCGATCCAAGTGGCGGCGATCGGTCCGCCCTACGCGCAGATCGGCCGCGATAAGTTCAATCTGAAAATTCTCGAGAGTTCCACCGACAAGTTTACCAACATTCAAAGCGGCGCGGCGGTGAATATAAAATTACTGCAAGAGAAACCGGATTTGATCAAACGGTTTCTGCGCGCCCGGGCGTTGGCGAATAAGTACTTTCTCGAACGGGAAAAAGAAATCGCCGAGCAGTTGGCCGCTCTGTGGAAAACCGATCTAAAGATCGCCACGGAGAGTTACCGGGGCTCGAAACCGGCTTTCACCGTCACCGGCATTCCCACCGACAACGAGATCAAGGAACACCTCGCGCTTGACGCGGAGATTCTCGGCTTGGCGCAGCCGGCGCCGGCGGCGAGCGTGTTCGACTTCACTTTGCAGCGCGAGATCAACAAGGAGTTGGGGATTCGCTGACGATCGGCGCCTCAGCGGCATTGACTTCCGTCCGCGGTCCCCCCTATATGTTTAAGAGATAATTTTTGGAGGTTTCGAGAGCATGAGCGCGATGAAGTTTGGTTCACATTACTTACCGACATACGTTGCCGAGATGGATGGATCGGTGCCCGAGTTCTACCAGAAAATGTTTTTACAAATGGAGGAAATGGATCGGCTCAACTACGATCATATCTGGGTCACCGAACATCATTTCGCCCACTACGGCGGCGATCTGCCTCATCCGCCGACTTTCATGGCGGCGATCGCGCGCACGACCAAACAGATTCGTCTCGGCGTTGCCATCAATGTTTTGCCGTTGCACAACCCCATCGACATCGCCGAGTCCTATGCCATGGTCGACGTGATCTCCAACGGCCGGCTGGACTTCGGCGTCGGCAAAGGCAGCG
>SHYW01000185.1 GCA_009692615.1 Deltaproteobacteria bacterium
GCAAATCGAGGCAAAACTAAGGACCCTATTAACCACGAGAGCAAAATGTAATCTGATATAACTTCGCAAAAACTGTAACTCATTACGAAAAAAACGATCTATCCTCCGCTGCCCTGCTTCCAGGGCAGTTGTTCAGAGGTTCCTTAAGATAGGCAAGACTTTTCGCCAAATGATCGGGATCGAAGGAAGCGTTCGAGAAGAAATAGAAATCGACCGACGTCCGATGTCCAAGATACAACGCCAACGCCGTGCCGCCGTAAAGCGTAAAGTTATCCGGGGTCGCTTCAAGCTCTGACCAGAGCGCACGTTGCGCCGCCGGTAACGTGCTCAAATTGGGCGTGAACATTATGACAGCGAGAATAGCGCATTTGAGTTGTCGCGCAAAGACAGGGGGATGAGTCGCGTAGGATGGATTGGCTCAGCGAAAGCTAGCGGCTAGGAATCAATCCAAACCTGGATTGCGGTTTTCACCGATTTGACTTTGATGAATTGTCTACCGTCTCTCATGTCGGGGCGCGGTTCATCGCGCCCAGATTTGTATCAACAGGTAATCGAATTGGAGTAATGGAGTGTTGGGTTTTCCGATAACCCAATACTCCATTACTCCATCACTCCGCTACTCCAATTCGCCATCTCCTACTGCTTGAACCGCGAGAACACTTGCAGCGCGTTCTGGTCAAAGATCTTCGCCTTATCCTCCGCCGTGAGCCACGGGATGCTTTCGATATTCGGGCGCACGTCGTCGTACCACTTGCCGGTGCGCGGATCGGTCTTCGAACCGGCGCCGGGCCGTTCGGTGCCGAACAGACAGCGCTCGGGACCGCAGATGCGGAACAGCAACTTGAGAGACTCGATGTTGTAAAGCGCCGTGTCGAAATAAAGCTGCTTCAAGCGCTGATCGAAGGTCTCGGTGTCGTTGGGTCCACGCAGTTGCGAGCGCCAGCGGCCCACTTGATAGGGCACCGATCCGCCGCCGTGGGAAATAATCAGTTTCAATTTGGGAAAATCTTTGAACACGTTGGAATCGACCAATGAAAGAATCGCGATGCTCTCCTCGGTGATGAAATGGCCGTGAAACGATTCGCGCGGATTCTTGCAGCTGGCGCCGTGCACCAGACCGGGGATGTCCATCTGCACCATTTTTTCGTAGAGCGGATACCAATACTCGTTGCCCATGGCCGGCGTCATGCCGTCGCCCTCGCCGGGATCGGGGTTGATCATGATGCCGACGAAGCCCAGATCGTTGATGATGCGGTCGACCTCGTCGAAAGTGTTGGTCACCGCCACGCCGGCGTTTTGTGGCAAGCCTCCGATGGCGCGAAAGCGGTTGGGCTCCATCTTGACTTGTAGCGCCAAAGCGTCGTTGACCGCCGTGCAATACCAGTGGACGATCTTCTCCGGCTTGGCCGAGTGCATCATCGTGTAAGGACGCGGCGAAATGAACGCGTAGTTAGTACCGACTTGCTCCAAAACATCGGCATGCTTATGACCGTTCCACCTGGCGGCTTCGATATTTTTTTCCGTGACCACCACACCGCGCGGCTTGTGAAACCCCGCGCTATTGATCAGGCCCGCTTGAAACGTCAGCAGCTGCTCGCCGGCGACGATGTGATTGTGAATATCGATGATCATGAAACGATCCTCCTCAGTGAATTGTCCTTCTAACTAGCAGAGAAACACGCGCGGGAGCAAGTTGGATTGGAGTGATGGAGTACTGGAGTATTGGGGCTCGGATTTCCGGAAACCCATCACTCCATTACTCCATCACTCCAATTCTAGTGTCGCCGCGGCGGCTTCAGCATGAGACTGAGCATCGCCGATATCGCCAGCACGGCGCCGAAAATCGCGAAAGACACGTTGTAGCTGCCGGTGCGATCGAAGAGAAATCCGAAGAAAGGCGGGCCGATAGCGGCGAGAAAGTGCGAGATTAGCAAACCCATGCCGCGAATCTTGCCGAGCGACTGGCGGCCAAAATAGTCGGCCCAGAGAATGTCCGGCAGTACCATGTTACCGCCCAGACCGATGCCGTAAAGAAAAAAGCCGCAATAAAGTCCAACCAGATTGCCGTTCAAAACCGCCACGGCCAAGCCGACGCCTTGAATCACGAAACGCAGCGTCGCCGCGTAGCGCGCGCCGATTTTTTCCGCGAGCAAGCCCCAACCCAGGGGCGAAGCCAGTTGCATCGACGCGATGATGCTCATCACCGTCGCCGCGATTACCGCGGAGTAACCGAGATCGGTGACGTAAGAATAAACGTGTAGATTGAGCCCGGTGACGCCCATGCTGGAAATGCCGAAGGTGATCACCAGCAGCCAAAACGCCGTCGTGCGCGCCGCGGCGCCGCGCGTCCATGTCATGTCCTGCGCATCGGCTTTAGCGGCGCCGACAGTGGTTTTCTTCGGCTTTGCAAAATCATCGGCAACCGGCGCCGCGGCGCCGTCGGGCAACAAACCCATCGCTTCCGGCGCGCGCCGCACGATCAACAGCGCCGGCACGACCAACAAGCCAAGCGTCATCAAACCGAAGGCCAACCACGTCTGACGCCAGCCGAGCCAGAGAATCAGCGACGCCGCCACCACCGGCATGCAGACTTTAGCGAAACCGACACCCATGCTGGAGATCGCCAGCGCCCGGCCGCGGTAACGCGTAAACCACTGGGCGATGATGACGTTAACCACCATGTAACCCATCATCGAGTCGCCAAGGCTTACGAGAGTTAAGCGAATCCCGACAAACTCAGCGAAGCTGTCGACGCGGCTCAAAAGAAAATAGCCGACGGCGACGATGCCGGTGCCGATTACCATCAACCAGCGCCCGCCATGGCGATCGACCAGTGTGCCGACCAGCGGCGCGATGCACGCGGCGATGATGCCTTCGCCGGAGCGCAGCAGCGAAAAGACGCCGCGCGACACGCCGAGATCGGCGGTCAGCGGCTTTAAGAAAATGCTCATCGTACTGGCGAGAGCGAAGGACGAGGCGACGTTGGCGAGGAAGCCGACGCCGACGATGTACCAGCCATAGAACATCGCCGGCTTAGAAGTGCGCACCGCGCCCGCTGTGGTCTCCACCAGATTGATTTATCAGCAAGCCGACGAGGGGCGCAATCAAACGGCAAAATTTATTGTCGCGCCATGAACAATTGTTGGCGCGCCGCGTCTAACCGTTCAGCAAGTGATGATGGGAAACGCGCCTGGCGGCTGCTCGCGATTTGCGCTAGCGTAAACTCTCCAACGAAAGGAATTGCCATGAGAACTATTTTAGCGATCCTCATGTTGCTACCGTCGGCTTCCGCGATTCACGCCCAGCAACGGCCCGAACGGCCGCCGCCGCCGTCGATCACCGTGAACGGCGAAGCGACCATCGCCGCCGAACCGGATCAAGCGCAAATCGACATCGGCGTCACCACCCAAGCGCGTAGCGCGCCGGACGCATCAAAAGAGAATGCCGAACGGCTCACCCGTGTCCTCAGCGAAATCAAAAAGCTGTTGGGCAAAGGCGACGAAGTCAAAACCAGCGGCTACTCTCTCAACCCGCAATATCGTTATCCCCAAGGCGGCAAACCGGAGATCGTCGGCTACACGGCGAACAACATCGTGCGGATCAAAACCGCCAAGCTCGACGAAGTCGGCAAGATCATCGATGCCGCCATGCAAGCCGGCGCCAATAACATCAATCGTTTGATGTTCACGTTGAAAGACGAAGAAGCCGCGCGCTTAGACGCGCTACGTCAGGCTTCGGCCAAAGCGAAAGCCAAAGCCGAAGTGATCGCCGCGTCGTTGGGATTGAAAGTGCTGCGCATCGCCGCCGTCACCGAAGGCGAGCGTTCGTTCCAGCCGATTTTTCGCCAAGCGCCCATGGCGCGCGGCGAAGCGTTAGCCGCCCAAGCTCCCACTCCGGTGGAAGCGGGAACGATCGATGTGCGTTCGACGGTGACGTTAACCGCTGAAGTGGGCGAACGATAACTATTTGCCGGTTTGAATCCGACGACAATTTTCTCGGTTGGATTATTGGAGTGATGGAGTACTGGAGTATTGGGCTTTCCGGATCCGACCCATCATTCCAGTACTCCAGTTTCTGCCTATCCCTCAAACTTCCCCGGATCTTTATAGTAATGTTTGTAATACCACTCAGCGATCTCCCCGCCCGTGGTGCGCCACACGCCTTCGTGCCCACACATGTAATCGAGCGCCATTTCTAAATATTTAATTCGAAACGGCATGCCGATGACAAACGGATGAAGCGGCAAGCAGAGCACGCGGCCGCCCGATGCGCTGTCTTTGTAGAGCGTATCGAAGTGATCGCAGACCATACGAAAATATTGTTCCGGCGTATGATTCTCACGCTGAAAGACACGGATGTCGTTGACGCCGAGCTCGTAAGGAACGACCAGCATGCGGCCGCTCTGGACGCGCATCGGTGTCGGCTGCTCGTCGTTGCCCCAGTCGCAAACATATTCGAAACCTTCCGCCGCGAGATGATCAGGCGTGTGTAGGTTCTCGCCCAAGCCAGGACCAAGCCAACCCTTCGGCGCTTTGCCCGTGGCCTTGGTGATAATTTCTTTGACGTTGTGAATGATGCCGCGTTCTTCCTCCGGCGGATAATCGAGCATCGAGATGCTGTTGGTCATGCCATGACCCAGCCACTCCCACTTGCGCTTGTTGCCTTCTTCGATGATCGCCGGATGCTGCTCGCAGACTTCCGCATTGAGCAGCACGCTGGCGCGAATGGCGAACTTATCGAGCACCTCCATGATACGAAATACGCCGACGCGTGAGCCATAGTCGCGCAGCGTATAACCCGGCACGTCGGGCGTGTGATTGCTGCCCGAACCGCGGATCGGCATATTGAAATGAAAATATTCGATATTGGGCGCCACCCACAGCGCGATGCGGCCATGATTGGGCCACTCGATCTTGGGTCGGCGAATGATCGGCGAATAGTCGTAACGGCGGTTTTCCATGAGCGCTTTCTACTCCTTCGTAATCGGTTCAATCTCGAGGTTCTAAAGTGAGGTTACCCTATGCCAGGTCGCGAACCGGCGTCAACACGCGGATAAAATACATGCGGATAAAATCCGCTGTCGTGGCAACGTCAATATGTCATGTTAACAGCAACGCGATTATGTCAGGGTAGTGCGTTGGGTTGAGGTCGTAAGTTAGAAACCTGGCCATAGCGGAACCCCACCTTGTTGGAGTTGGTTCGATATAGGCCAAGTGTGTGCGT
>SHYW01000186.1 GCA_009692615.1 Deltaproteobacteria bacterium
GGCTCGCTGGTGATCAACGTCACCATCGCCCAATGGTTCGTGCGCAAACGCGGCCGCGCCATGGGCATCGCCAACCTCGGCACCGGCATCGCCAAGTTAAGCATCCCCATCGCCGCCGCCTCGCTCTTCGTCCTGGTCGGCTGGCGTTATACTTGGGCGATCTTCGGCGTCATCGCGCCGCTGCTGGTCGTCGCCCCGGCGCTGATCTTCGTGCGCCGCCAACCGGAAGATTTAGGACTCCGCCCGGACGGTGATCCACCAACACCCGACGCGCCAAAAATTGCAGAAGCAACTACTGGCAACACGCAAAAACAGACAGCGAAGAGTACGGATGAAGCGGTGTGGACCCGCGCCCAAGCGCTACGTCTACCGACCTTTTGGGTGCTGGTCGTCACCTTCGGCATCGCCAGCGTCGGCATCGCCGGCTTGAACTTGCATCTGTTTTCCTATGTCACCGATATCGGCTACACACCCATCGTCGCCGCCTCGTTCATGAGCACCATCGCCATCACCCAGTTGGGCTCGTCCTTGGTCTGGGGCATGCTCGCCGACAAGTTCGACATCAAAAAAGTTTCGTCGGTGCAATTCTTGATTCAAGCCGTCGGCTTGATCACTCTTTTCACCAGCCGGCAAATTCATTTCACCTACATCGGTTTTTTTCTCTACGGCACCGGCCTGGCGGGCAGCTTCGTTCTGCGCGAATTGATCTGGGCCAATTTCTTCGGCCGCAATTCCCTCGGCACCGTGCGCGGCCTGTCGCTGCTATTCTCCCACCTGTTCGCCGCCAGTGGCGCGCCGTTCTTCGGCTTCCTGCACGATCGCACCGGCAGCTACGATCTCTCGTTCACGATTTTTTCCTGCGCGCTGTTTACTTCGGCGTTCTTGGTGTTGTTGGCGAAGCGACCGCTAAGATGCGGCTAAACATCGCCTGGTTAATAGTCACAGCAGCCCCTTGCTCAGACTTGACTTCTCCGTAGGTGGTCGTCGTGTTAAATAATGGTGCTCAAACAATATAAGGCCTGCTGAAGGCTGGAGGGTTATTCCATGAACTTAGATCACGTTGAAGTCAATCCTGCATTCAAACATTGGGAGGAGCTTCTCAAAAAATGGATTGAGCTTAACAAAACAATCTACATGCAGGCCGGAAAAGAATACGCCGCCTATTCATTTCGTGAGCGGCCAAACGTGAGCGTGATTGCAGGAGCAGCGGTCGGGAGTGGATGGGCCGCACTAGAAGAATGTTGGGTTGAAAAGCACCGTACGTCAACGCCTACGAGAAAATACGAAGGTAGAGCGGACCTTTTGCTTTGGAAAGGCAAATACCACGAGAGAATTGAAGCAAAATTAACCTGTGACGAATTTCTACCGCTAAAACGAAAAATCAAGAAACGCCATCAATCATCAATAGAATCTGCTGTTAAACTCGGTAAGGCAACTAAAGGAAGAAACGTTGCTCTAACGTTCATAATTCCTCGGGTGCTAGCGACCGGCAAAGAAAATTTCAATACACAAATCTTGGATTTGATAGAACATTGCAGAGGCTTTTCCCCATCTATACTTAGTTGCACCTTCCCAGGTTGGGTTCCACGACTGGGCGGTGATCACAAAGAGAACGATCGCTTCAGTAAGGGTATTATCGTAATTGGCGACGTCGTATAGTTAGTGCACTCTACTCGATCCCGACAAACAACTCTTCCGGCGTCAAGCGCCGCTTGGTCAACCCCTGCTCGTGGCTGTAGAGCGCGAAGCGTTCGATGTTCTTGCGGTTCGCTTCAAGCCCGTTCTTCCATGGATCGAAGCTGCATAGCTGATTCTGCCGTTCCAGCTCTCGCCTTCCCCACATCACCATCGACCAGTTGGGATCGACCCAGCGTTGGGTGGCCTGCTGACGGGCTAGTTCGAAGATGTCGAAGAGCGCGTGCGGCAGCGCGGGATGTTTTTGAGCCAGCTCTTTTTTATATGCCAGCACATGCATGATCGGGAAGTAGCCTTCTTCGCGTAAGTAACGTTCTTCTTCGGCTTGCGGATCGGCGAACAACCGCGCCAAATTTTTGTTGCCGTCGCGGAACGGTTTGGGCAAACGCGACACGAACATCGCTTGGATGTTACCGTCGACGAATTCCTGCTCGATCTCGGCCATACTGCCACGGGTTTCGATTTTCAAATCGGCGGGCAACTCGACGTCGACCACCTCTTTGCCAGGCGTGACCCAGGTCACCGACTTACGGTCGACGCCGTAGAAGTGCGTCAGATCGCCCTTGGCGCGCACGCCCAAGGTATTTTGATAGCCGCTCAAGCCGATGCGCTTGCCAGCCAAGTCTTGCGGGGAAGAAATACCGCAGTTGACGTTCTTGTACATCTGCGACTGGCTGAACAGTCGGCGCGGAAACACCGGCACGGCGTGCACCGGCATACCTTGATCGATGGCGATGCAGTAGGACGAGAACGACAACTCCGCGGCGTCGAACTCGAAGTGCTGCAAGAACCGTTCATGGCGACCTTGCTGCGGATCGCACTCGATATATCCAATGTCGAGGTCGGGGTGCTGAATGCAACCTTCGAGCAAAGGCGCGTGCCGGTCATAGGAACCGAGAGCTAGGGTGATTTTGAGTTTGGTCATGGCCAGATGATTTATCGAACCACCGCTACTTCGTCAATGCATAACCGCGAACGCTACAAATGAAAACGGCCTAAGCACAACAATGCGCTTAGGCCGTTTGAGTTGAATTGCGATTTATAAATTAGGAATCGCGTTGTTTGATCTTTTCGAGCAGTCCTTGCACCGAAGAGCGGGCGATCTCGCGCTCGAACTGAGCGCGGAAGTTGCTAATCAAGCTGACATGCTCGATGACCATGTCATAGACGCGCCACTGGCCATTCACTTCGTGCAGCCGATAGTCGATGGCGGTATCGGACTTGCCGCCCACCACCAGCGATTCGACATTGGCGTAGCTACCGTCCCTAGTTTCTTTTTTGAACAAGACCTTCTCATCGCCCGACGCGCGCACGGTGCGGCCGTAAGTAACCAGCAAGCGGTGCGTCAACCCGTCGATGAACTCGCCCTGTTCCGCCGGCGCCAGAGTCTTCCAGTGGGACCCCAAAGAGCGCTTGGTCATCTCGGCGAAGTCGAAGCGGCCATGAATGAGCTTCAACGCTTTTTCGGGCAAACCGGTGCTGCGTAACTCCGCTACCGATGTCCTGACCATGATGGCGACAAACTCGTTGATCGTCGCACTAAGTTGCGCGGTCGCCTCCCCCGCGAAACTTCGCTGGGGCAACAGGGCCAACGACAGCAACATCACTAAAGTGGGTAATTTTCTCATAGTTTATGCGCAGCTCCCGTCAGAAAAGCAGATTATTTACCATAGGTCTCTGCTTAGACGCAAGAAACGTACAAAGGATTCGCCGCCAAGTCGCCAATTCTTGCGCAATCTCGCTGGCTTGTGCTGAGCGAGAAATTCTTTAAGATCGCCGCTAAAACGCCAAGCGAGGTTACTTTGTACTATTTTGCTTACGGCTCGAACTTGAATTGGCCGCAGATGCAGCGGCGCTGTCCATCGTCGAAGTTCGTCACCATTGCCAAACTTCCGGATTACGAATTTGGCATCACCCGCCACTCCCGCCTGCGCGATTGCGGCACAGCCAATGTTTTTCCGGTCAACGGCAGGGAGGTTTGGGGCGCGGTGTACGATGTCAGCGATGCCGACTTGGTGGTCATGGACGGTTTCGAGGACGGCTACCACCGGGAAATCCTATCGGTCTTAGCGCCGGACAGCGGCAGCCAGACGCTGCAAGTATTGGTCTACGTCGCCGCCATCGAGAAGAATGTTCCGCCGCCCAACCCGGAATACAAACGATTGATCCTCGAAGGCGCGTGCCATTGGCGCATGCCCGACTCCTACATCGCCATGTTGGAGACCATCCGTACCGGCGGCTGACGCGACTCCCGTCGACAACTACGCAACATTCGTTAGACATGCACCAGCCCCTGGGATAGGATCGCGACAAATAAATCCGCACGAAGGTCGCCATGCTTGAAGCCAACGATCTGCGCACCCAAGCCAGCACAATTTTTCGCCACCCACGCACACGCAAGATCGCCATCTGGTGCACCGGTATCGTCGTCGGGCTCGGCGTGCTGCTCGGTCTAGCCGCGCCACCGCTGTTGCGCGGCAAGGTCGCCAGCGAGTTGTCGAAGACTCTCCATCGCCCGGTGACCATCGAGCAGATCAAGATCAATCCCTACACGATGACGGTCGCCGTGCGCGGCTTTTTGATGAAAGAAAAGCAAGGCGACACCGCCGCGCTATCCTTCGATGAGCTGTTCGTCGATTTGGACATCCGCTCGCTGTTTCGTTTGGCGCCGGTAGTCCAAGAACTGCGCTTGACCAAACCCTATGTCAACTTGGTGCGCCAGGCCGACGGCAAGTATAATTTCCAGGACCTGATCGACGAATTCACCTCCGGCCCGTCCGGGCCAACGCCGAGTTTCGCCGTCAACAACATTCAACTCATCGACGGCAAGATCGATTTCGACGACCAGCCCGAACAGACCAAGCATGCCATTACGGCGTTGAAGATCGGCGTGCCGTTCATTTCCAGCTTGCCGACCTACGTCGACATCAAGGTCAAACCGGAGTTGGCCGCGGTGGTCAACGGCGCGCCCTTCCATCTCATCGGCGAATCGACCACTCCGTTCAAAGACGCCATCGAAAGCAAACTGAGCATCGATCTGGACAAACTGGAGATCGCCAAATATCTCGAATACGCGCCGGTGGCGCTGAATTTCCAGGTCCCGTCGGGGCAACTGAGCAGCAAGATCACGGCAAGTTTTAAGACCGCGCCGAAAAGCACGCCGGTGCTGGCCCTGTCCGGCAATTTGAACGTGAACGCGCTTGAGATGAAGCACAAGAGCGCTGGGCCGCTGCTCAAGCTGCCCAACTTGAACGTCGCGGTGGAGGCCTTCGAGGTCTTCGCCAACAAGTTGGCCGTGAAGTCGGTCAAATCCAACGGCCTCGAAATTCATATCGCCCGCGACCGCAAAGGCGAGATCAATTTCGCTAATCTAATCGCGCCGCCAGCCAAAGCCGCGCCGGC